>JBLNDI010000052.1:0-5512 GCA_050261495.1 Bacillota bacterium | reverse complement strand
TATGCGGTAAATTTGGCTGGAAAATTTTATTCCAGTTTGAGGTAAAACTTTGAGGGGAAGCAGAAATGTGGAACCTTGAAATATATAAAAATTAAGCTCTCTGAGTTTTCGAGAGCGTACTAAAAACAAATTAGGGGTGGTTTGCTACTGTTTTTTATGCGATAATAGTAGAGTAATTTCTTCGCCAATAAACGTCAAGACAAGAATTGCCGGCGGCAAACATAAAATATCAGCAAGAGAAAATTATATGAGCTAAAAAAATAAATACACGGAAAGGATGATCGATGATTTGAATGTGATTGTTTCAAAGCTTAAAGAGGTCTCATTGTCGGTTCTTCCGATTACCGCGCTGGTATTGATTTTAAATTTTACTTTAACGCCTATTGGCACGCCGCTGGTGATAAAGTTTGTTATTGGTGCATTTCTTATTATCATTGGTCTGACAATATTTTTAATAGGAGTTGATATTGGAATCACTCCAATTGGAAATTTTATGGGTTCAAATGTTGCCAAGACGAATAGATTATGGATCGTGATCCTGGCGGGTCTGATTCTCGGGTTTTTCATATCAGTTGCCGAGCCTGACCTTCATGTTTTAGCCAGGCAGGTGGATACTGTCACGTCGGGAGTTGTTTTAAGAGCCAGCATTGTAGTCGTAGTATCGATAGGCATTGCAATAATGCTTACTACAGGGCTTATAAGGATTGTTGAAAACTTCCCGTTGCATTTGTTATTAACAATTGTATACGGCATTATTCTTGTACTTACCTTTTTTACTTCGCCCGAGTTCCTGGCGATAGCTTTCGATGCTTCGGGCGCGACTACCGGGGCGCTGACGGTACCTTTTGTTCTGGCCCTGGCAGTTGGTGTTTCAAAGCTGAAAAAGGATAGCGAGGCATCCGAGAAAGACAGTTTCGGATTGATAGGTGTTGCTTCCACCGGGGCAATACTGGGGGTTATGGCTATGTGCATCATTTCAAGAACAAAAGAAATAACCGGCAGCCTTCCCCAGGAAGAAATATCAACTTCGATTATCAAACCGTTTTTGCATGAAATGATAAAATCGGCCGGGGATATTATCATAGCGCTGCTTCCTATTTTGATCATTTTCCTGGCATTCCAGGCGTTTTTATTGAAATTGCCGATCAAGTCCGTACGGAGGATTTTATTTGGCTTGTTGTTTACATATTTAGGCCTGATCTTTTTCTTTGCCGGTGTAAATGCGGGCTTCATGGATGTTGGAAGCATGGTCGGATATAGCGTTGCTTCGCTGGAAAACAAGGCGTATGTTGTCATTGTAGGATTTATACTTGGTTTTGTAACCATTCTTGCGGAGCCGGCGGTTTACGTATTGACACACGAGATAGAAGATATCACAAGCGGATATGTGAAGAGAAGGGCCGTATTAATAACGCTTTCCATCGGGGTCGGCATTGCGGTGGCTTTGTCCATGGCCAGGATTCTGATCCGGGAATTGCAGCTATGGCAAATTTTGCTTCCTGCATATATAATTTCGGTATTAATGACATATTTTGTTCCAAAACTATTTGTTGGTATCGCTTTTGATTCGGGTGGGGTTGCGTCGGGCCCGATGACGGCGACATTTATATTGGCGTACGCGCACGGAGCGGCGGAGGCGATAGAAGGAGCAAATGTTATGATAGACGGCTTCGGGGTGATCGCTTTGGTCGCGACAACGCCATTAATTGCGTTGCAAATATTAGGTTTTATATTTAAAATGAAATCTAAAAAAGGAGGTATCGACACCGATGCTCAATAAATCCGAAACGCCTGAAACAGAGCTGATATGTACGATAGTAAATTACGGAATGGGCAGCAAAATAACAAAAGTAGCCAAACAGCACGGTGTTTCAGGCGGAACGATAACCCTGGGAAAAGGAACTGTGAATAGCAAAATCCTGGACTTTCTGGGTCTTAGCGATATAAGAAAAGAAATCGTTTTTATGATGGCTGATAAAGATACAACGCGCAATGTGCTGGATACATTGAACAGCGAATTTGAATTTGACAAGCCCAATCACGGCATAGCATTTACAACTTCTGTCTGTGCGGTGATGGGAACCAGGAGCAATAAGTGCAACCACATTAAGGATGGAAGAGGTGCTAACAATACTATGTATCATGCAATTACTGTAATTGTGGATAAAGGCAAGGCCGAGGACGTAATCGACGCCGCGACCAGGGCAGGCTCGAAGGGAGGCACTATAATAAACGCCAGGGGCTCGGGAATACATGAAACAAGCAAATTATTCGCCATGGATATTGAACCGGAGAAAGAAATTGTCATTATTCTGTCGGAAGCGGACAAAACCGAAGAAATCGCATCTTCGATAAGAACAAGCCTTAAAATAGATGAACCCGGCAATGGCATAATTTATATCCAGGATGTAAATAAAACCTACGGCATATACAAATAGCAAGCGGCGCACCCTGCCGGCACGCCACGGGAGCGTGCAAAGAGATGGTGATAACGGTGAGGGCTGCCACGGGGACAGTGACGGGAATAGCAGCGAAGAAAGCGGCGAGGGCAGCCGCGGGGACAGCGCCATTTGTCCCCTTGACGAGCCTGACATGCGGGAGGATTCGGAATGAAAGTGGGGATTATGCAAATCAGGCTTCATGCGCCGTGGGTGCGTTCCTTGAAGGAAAAGCGCATGATAGTTCAAAGCCTTGTTGACAGGACAAAGAGAAAGTTCAACGTGTCCATAGCAGAGGTGGACGGACAGGATACCCACCAGTCGATTGTGTTGGGTATCGCCTGTGTTGCAGGCAATTCCGCCCATGGCGACAGTATCCTCGAACACGTGACAAGTTTTATTGAGAACAGCACGGAAGCGGAAATCACCGGAATCGAAAGGGAAAGCATAACATATTGATTATCGTCATGGCATTATCTTCTTAATAAATTTCATGCCAATCCCAGCAGCCGGACCGCATTTGCGACGATGAAGCAGACTGTCATGCCTGATATTGTCGGAACGGCAAATGATACCAGGGTCCATTTCAGGCTTTGGGTTTCTTTTTTTATTACCTGGCAAGTTGTGCCGCAAGGCCAATGCATTAGTGAAAAAAGCATTACGCACAGGGCCGTTGACCAGGTCCATCCGCGGGAAACGAGCAGATCCTTTAATTGAAACAGGCTATCCGGTTCAATGATGCTGCCTGCGGACAGGTAACTCATTATGATGATGGGTATGACTATTTCATTCGCGGGGAAACCAAGAATAAATGCCGTCAAAATGTAGCCGTCCAGTCCGAGCAGCCTTGCAAACGGGTCGAGAAATCCTGCGAAATGGGAGAGAAGACTCATATCGCCAATGTAAATGTTCGCCATTATCCATATTGCCAGCCCTGCAGGCGCGGCTACCAAAACTGCGCGGCCCAGTACAAACAACGTCCTGTCAAATACAGATCGGATAATTACCCTGCCTATTTGCGGTTTTCTATATGGCGGGAGCTCTAGTGCAAATGATGAGGGAAGCCCTTTTAATATGGTGCCGGAAAGTATTCTTGACACCAATAATGTCACTATAATGCCAAGAATTATAACCACTGTTAAAAGCAGCGCGGAGATTGCCGATTGAAAACGGTTGCCGGCAGTCCCTGCGAAGAACATGCTTATTATGGCTATCATGGCAGGGAACCTGCCGTTGCAGGGCACAAAATTGTTTGTGATTATTGCGATGAGCCTTTCCCTTGGCGAGTCAATAATCCTGCAGCCGATGATGCCAGCGGCATTGCAGCCGAAGCCCATGCACATGGTCAATGCCTGCTTTCCGTGGGCGCCGGCCTTTTTAAAGAAATTGTCCAGGTTGAAAGCTACCCTGGGCAGATATCCCAGGTCCTCCAGCAGCGTGAACAGCGGAAAGAATATGGCCATGGGCGGCAGCATGACTGAAACGACCCATGCCAGCGTCCTGTAAATTCCCTCTACCAGTATTCCGTGAACCCACGGCGGCGTGCCTGCCCATGCGAAAAGCGCGGTCAGCCTGTCTTCGATCATGAAAAGGAAAGAGGAAATCACCTTTGAAGGGTAATTGGCCCCGGTTATGGTCAACCAGAGGATTACGCCCAGGAGCCCTATCATTACAGGGATTCCAAATATTTTTGAGGTAAGGATCCCGTCGATTTTACGGTCTTTTTTGTTATAATTCCTGTTACTTAAAGTTACGCACTTTTTGCAGATTATTTCCGATGTGCGTACGATTTGCGAGACAACCTTGTCCCTGAAAAAGTCCTGGTCCATACCGGCCGAGACCAGCTTTTCTTTTGCTTCATTCAGCTTCCCGGCTACGGCAGTATTGTTCAGTAAATCATGGCCCAGGTATTTTTGAAGTGCTTTCAGCAGCGTCTCATCTCCGTCGAGGAGCTTAAGCGAGACCCACCGGCTGTTCAACCTGCCCTCCAGTTGATCCCTAACCTTCGGTTCCAGGATGTCAAGCGCTTCCTCGATGATATCGTCGTATTTAATTTCTGAAGGCGAAGCGGCTCTTTTTTTGCTTGTAACGTCATATACCGCGTCCATTAACGCATCCAGGCCTTTCCCGTTTCTCGCGCTTGTGCCGACTACAGGCACGCCAAGTTGCCGGGACAGCTCCTTGAGGTCTATGTTGATTTTTTTCCTGGCTGCTTCGTCCATGAGGTTTACGCAAACCACCACGCCGGACGTGATCTCCAGGGTTTGAAGGACGAGGTTGAGGTTTCTCTCAAGGCAGGTTGCGTCGGTTATTATTACGACGGCGTCAGGATTTCCAAAGCAGATGAAATCCCTTGCCGCCTCTTCTTCCGCCGAGTTTGCCATTAGCGAATAAGTACCCGGGATATCTACCATGATGAAATTTACATCCTTGTACTTATATTTCCCCTGTGCATTCGTGACCGTCTTGCCCGGCCAGTTGCCGGTATGCTGGTTAAGGCCGGTCAAGGCGTTGAATACCGTGCTTTTTCCCACGTTGGGGTTTCCTGCAAGGGCAATTACTTTATCGTCGGGGCCGGCACGCTCGATTTTAAGCTCGCTTTCGAGTATGCCCATACCTGTTGAGCGCCTCGTCAGGCCCATCCTGGATACCCCCCGTCATACTTCAACCAGTATTTTGGAAGCTTCTTCAGAACGCAGCGCAATAACGGCGCCCCGGATATGGTAAGCGGTGGGATCGCCCGAAGGGCTTTTTTGCAAAGCCTCCACCTCGGTATCGGAAATCAGGCCCAAATCCAGCATCCTTCTGCGGGCAGGCCCGTCGGAAACAAGCGCTTTTACCTTCGCTTTTCCTCCCAACGGCAATAAGTTCAGCGGAATAAGTTTTTTATGCACGGAATTGCCTCCTCCTGAAAATGATTATGTTTATCCGTTATTTATTCATTATTAGCCGGGAGCAAAGATTTTTCCCTTAACTAACATATGAAATATAAAACCGGTTTGTTACGCATATAGATGTTAGTAGTTAAATTGTGCGGCTGGTTTTATTTCCGGCTGTTTTACCACCGGCGCTTT
>JBLNDI010000051.1:0-5031 GCA_050261495.1 Bacillota bacterium | reverse complement strand
TGCACAGGGATGCATATGCGGAGGAAATAGCCTGTGAGTACAACCCTGTAGAAAAAGTGTACATATTGAAATGGAAAGATGCGGACGGAAACTATTTTCAAAACACAATGACTGATATTCGCGATCCGGACAGCGTATCGGACGCGGAACCCGGCGGTATTATTTCATACAAAACTGCCCCGGCTGCTCCCAAGGGAGCCGTTAAAGGAAATATTATCGAGGTGGATGCCGGTTTTGGCGAGGAGCTTCTTATGAAATGGTCTCCCCTTGTGAACACTGGTATCAAAGTGCCGGATTTGATCAGCGCGAAAACCGCGGAGCAAATCAATGCCGCAACGGCGACGGCAGTTTACAGCGATGAATCCA
Source organism: Bacillota bacterium (assembly GCA_050261495.1). GTDB lineage: Bacteria > Bacillota > Clostridia > Acetivibrionales > DTU013 > JBMNKL01. The sequence continues at coordinate 4,665 of JBLNDI010000051.1, read as the reverse complement.
CCGCGGTCAAACAGGTGATTTGGGATACGAACAGCATTGATTTTTCAAAACCCGGCATATACGAAATTTCCGGCACTGTAACTCAGGATGCATACCCGTTTCCGCTGGCTGTCGGGTACGCCGACCCGGATGTGATTCAATGGCATGGAAAATACTATTTTATCGCGACCAATGACAACACCGACAATATAGGCTTGTATGTCCGTGAAGCGGATACGGTAATGGGGTTGTTTGAAAATGGCGCGAAGGAATATTTAATCCTGGATAAGAACGAGGAAAAAGGGTTGGTTCAAACATTCTGGGCCCCGGAATTTCATGTCATCAGGGATGAACTCTACATATTGTTTGCCGTCGGGGGAAAAGTCTGGGGACCGCAATCCCATATAATGAAGCTGAAAAAGAACGGCAGCATTACAGATCCCGGCAGCTGGGAAGAACCACGACGCATTTTGAGAATGGACGGGTCATATCTTACGACGGAAGGAATTACGCTGGACATGACGTATTTTGAAGCGGACGGCGCATCCTACTATGTATGGTCATACCGCATGCATATCGGCGAGCCTGAAGATACCGGCTCCATGCTTTATATTGCGACGGTTGATCCGAGGAAGCCCTGGCGGCTGGCAAGCGAGCCGGTGCTTTTGTCAAGGCCGCTGTACGGATGGGAGAACAATGAGCATACAATCAACAATGAAGGACCTTATGCTATTGTATCGGAAGACAACGTATATATCACATATTCGGGAGGGGCGGCCGGCGGATACTCTTATGCGATCGGCCTGCTGACCGCCAAAAAAGGCGTCAACTTGCTGGACCCCGCCAATTGGGTGAAAAGAAGCGCCCCGGTTCTATCCTACTATTCCGTTAAAGGTGAATACGGACCCGGCCACAATACATTTTTCAAGGATAGGCACGGAAACCTGATGATAGCTTACCACGCGCAGGAATCCATGGGAAAGAGTCCAAGGTGTACGGCTGTCCGCAGGATACATTTCAACAAGGCAGGCTTTCCAATGTTCGACATGTCTCCCGAACGGGATTTGAGGCCGGATCTTGCAAGGGTGAAAACAAAAGTTGAAATAATAATTTAGCTTTTTACTGAAAAAAATATTTATTTGCAATTTACAAATTATATGCGTATAATATACTCGGTGAAAATTGTGCTGTTAATAACTTCACAATTTTATGTATCACGCTATACGATCAAATACATAATTTTTAGGAGGCGTTTTAATGAATTGGCCAGTTGTAGCAATATTGGTTTCCATTCTTGCCCTAGGTGTAGCGGCATGGCTCTATGCATGGGTAAAATCACAACCATCTTCCAATCCTGAAGTTGCCAGGATCGGATTGCTTATCAGAAGAGGAGCGAATACTTTTCTTGGAAGGGAATACAGGATATTAGCAGTATTCGTCGCCATAGTGGCGGTTCTGATACTTATTTTCCTTCCGCATCCTATTTGGAACAACGAACCGGTGGAAAACATCCTGATGGCGATTTCATATATCGTAGGCTCTGTTTTTTCAGCATTGGCCGGGAAAATAGGAATTTTTGTCGCAACTATAGCTAACGTAAAAAGTGCGGAAGCAGCCACCAAAAGCATGAATCGTTCGTTTATGGCCGGTTTCCGCGGTGGAGCGGTCATGGGCATGGCAGTTGTGGGCACAAGCTTGCTGGGAGTAACCGGCATCCTGCTGTTGACGGGAGATGCCACTGCCGTTCTGGGATTCAGCTTCGGCGCTTCTTCGCTCGCCCTTTTCGCCAAGGCGGGGGGAGGAATATTTACGAAAACAGCCGACGTAAGCGCGGACCTGGTAGGAAAAGTGGAACTTGGCATTCCCGAGGATGATCCGCGGAATCCTGCCGTTATAGCCGATAACGTAGGAGATAACGTAGGTGATGTGGCAGGCATGGGCGCAGACCTGTTCGACTCCAACGTAGCTTCAATGGCTGCGGCGCTGGTGCTCGGCATGGCGTTGGACGGAGGAAATGGCATTAACGCAAATATGATTCTCTGCTATGCTTCGCTCGGGCTGCTTTCCTCGATCGTGGGATTACTGTTCGGACGCATAGGAAAAAATGGGGATCCCAGCAGTGCGCTGAATAAATGCACATATATAACCACGGCTCTCTTTGCCGTTTTAACGGCGGCAGCCACTTCAATCTTCAACTTCAACTGGCGTTACTGGGGAGCAACAATTATCGGGCTTGGCGTGGGAACAATCGTAGGCATTGCTTCCGATTACTTCACGAATGATTTAAGAAAGCCTGTGCGTATGGTTGCCAGGGCTTCCAAGTCGGGACCGGCGTTTACCATTCTTTCAGGTTTCAGTTACGGGCTTATCAGTGCGTTTCCTGCGCTTGCGGGTATTGGAGTGTCAGCCCTCGCATCGTTTATCATTTGTGATGGTGTAGATCCAAACACTAAAATTGACGCGCTTTTCGGGATTTCGATGGCTGCCATCGGCATGCTTTCCATAGTTGGCATGGTGATTTCAAATGACGCGTACGGACCGATCGTGGACAACGCGAGAGGGCTTGTCGAAATGGGCGACCTTGGCGACGACGCTTTGAAGATTACCGATGAATTGGATAGCGCAGGCAATACCGTCAAAGCCATAACAAAAGGTTTTGCGATAGGAGCCGCAGGACTTACGGTTATTGCCCTCCTGGGCGCATACTTGTCGGAAGCGAACCATGCACTGGCGGAGCGTGGATTGGATCTGCTCTCCGGTTTTGACATCATGAATCCGGTGGTGTTTTTCGGCATGATACTTGGCGTTGCCATTCCGGCTGTGTTTTCCGCGATGCTTATCCAGGGCGTCGACAGGAATGCCCAGCGCATGGTTGCTGAGATTCACAGGCAGTTCGATGAAATACCCGGGCTCAAGGAAGGCAAGGAAGGCGTTTCTCCCGAATACGAGCGCTGCATAGACATCGCCACGAAGGGAGCTCTCCGGGAGCTCGTTCCGGCAGGCCTTGTAGCAATAGGCGCGACATTGCTGGTGGGATTTATCGGCGGTGTAATGGCAATAGGCGGTTTCCTCGCGGGCAATATAATGAGCGGCTTGCTTCTGGCCCTGTTAATGGGTAACGCAGGCGGGCTTTGGGATAACGCCAAAAAGTATGTTGAAGCCGGAAATGAAGGCGGGAAAGGCTCTGTTGCACATAAAGCCGCTGTTGTCGGCGATACTGTCGGCGATCCGTTCAAGGATACCGCCGGACCGTCCATCAATACGCAGATTACGGTTGTTTCACTGGTTTCATCGATTACCGCCGGAATTTTTGCAGTGTTCTCAATCATCAAGTAATTATTTGCACACCGGTAAGTAATCCTGGTATGCAGTTAAGAAAAAAATCCCCTCGGTCAACGAGGGGTTTTTTTGTTCTTATTTTATGTCTTTACCGGTCTTGGGTTCAGGCCCAAGCCCGATTATTTCCTTGAATGTTTTTTTCTTATATATGGTTACCATTATATTGCGTATCAGCAGGAATATGATCGGTCCCAGTATCAATCCTGCAAAGCCGACAAACCTTAAGCCCACGTACATTGCCATAAGAGTGGCGAGCGGATGCAAACCGATCTGCTGCCCGACTACCTTGGGCTCAATAGTGTGCCTTATGACAAGCACAATGAGATAAAGAACAAGGATGTATATCCCGAAGCCGTATTTGCCGGTAACCAGCAAGTATAGGGACCAGGGGATCAGTACCGTGCCCGTGCCCAGTATCGGCAGCACGTCTATGATAGCTATGATAAAAGCGAGCAGCAGGGCATATCTCACGCCTATAATGCTTAAACCCAGGAATACTACCGAAAAAGTAACGCACATCATAATAAGGGCCGCTTTAAAATAACCGAACAATGCCGCGAAAAGGTCATTTCTCAGCTCAACTATCTTTTCCAGCCAGCTTTCGGGTAAGTGCCTTGCAATTGTTACGGAGATTTTTTTCCTGTCTACGGCTATAAAGTATGTGGCCATTATTGCAATAATGGTAAAAATCAAAACCTCGGGGAACGATATTGCAGTGACGTATGCGCCCTTGACAACGGACCTGCCGAAATTTGTAACCATACCTGAAATATTCGCTATGACGCTTCCAAGGTTGTCTGTGATTTCCGCGGGAAGCCACTCGAAAGATGAGGAGCTCCTGGAAATCAAGTCCGATATCTGCATATACAGTTCGGAAAGGAATCCCGGCACCAGGGCTATAAACGCCCTGATCTCTTTTATCAGCCTCAGGACGGCCAGCGCAAGCAACGTCGCTATGATTGCAACCAAAAGCAGAAGTAAAACCGGCGCCGATATTTTGCGCTTGATGCGAAGCCTTGCGGACAGGAACCTGATAATTGGTTCCAACAGCGAGGAAAGGGCAAAAGCTATTAAAAACGGTGATAGAAAAAATGCCAGCCGGAATATGATCAATACGCCAAGCGTTACCGATATCAATACTGACGCGAATATGGCAATTTTCGTAAGAATGCTTTTGGTTTTTGGATTCATGAGCTTACTCCCGCTATTATTTATATAATAAATTATGGCTGCGTATGAGTCAACTTTTTCTCAAATGCAAAATACAACACTGCAGCCATGACGGGAAGAATTGCATATATTCCATACATGCGGCTGTATCCGGCTATGTCTGCAACAGTTCCGGCA
>JBLNDI010000050.1:0-22219 GCA_050261495.1 Bacillota bacterium | reverse complement strand
ATAAGCACTCCGGCCTTTAAAAGTCCTTTATCAGGCGAATTCCTAAGCATGCGTGAATACTTCATCAATATGTTTTCAATCAGCATGACTATGCCTATGCCGGACAGCACGCCCGCGAAAGTATAATACGGGCCTCCCAGTTTGAAACCTTCGGGCAATAATTCAAAACAGACTACGGCAGTCATAAGCCCGGCTGAGAATTCAAGAATCGAGCCCAGGAACCTGTTGCTCGCCTTCCTGACCAGGAAAGCTGAAAGACCTCCGATCCCGGTTCCGGCAAGGCCTGAGAAAAGACCAAACATTGTGATTTTTAGCAAATACGGCATACCTGACCCCGCATGCGGCAATTCACTGTGCTTATATGTCTTTACCATTGTATTCACGCATGGCGGGCAATATTATAACTACCCGGATTATTTGCCTCCGGCCTCGGCTTTGCCAAGTTTTTCGGCCTGGTCTGCCATTATGAGCGCATCTATAATTTCATCAAGGTCTCCGTCCATGATTTCCTCTATTTTATACAAGGTAAGCCCTATCCGGTGATCGGATACTCTTCCCTGGGGAAAATTATATGTGCGGATCCGTTCGCTCCTGTCGCCGGTTCCCACCTGGCTTTTCCTTGCCATGGCAATTTCGGACTGCTGCTGTTCCTGGGCCATTTCGTAAAGCTTGGAACGAAGTATTTTCATTGCTTTTTCCCTGTTCTTATGCTGGGACCGCTCGTCCTGGCAGGTAACAACCATGCCCGTAGGCATATGCGTAATCCTGATGGCGGAGTCGGTCTTGTTTACATGCTGCCCGCCTGCCCCGGAGGCGCGGAACGTGTCGATCTGCAGGTCGTTCGGGTTGATTTCGACGTCGACTTCGTCCGCTTCGGGAAGCACGGCTACGGTTACCGTGGACGTATGTATCCTTCCGGAAGCCTCGGTTGTCGGAACTCGCTGCACCCTGTGCACGCCGCTTTCATATTTAAGCCTGCTGTATGCTCCGTGGGCCTCGATTGAGAAAATCACTTCCTTGATGCCGCCAATTTCTGTATCATTGATATTTAGTATTTCGGTTTTCCAATGATGGCGCTCGCTGTACCGGGTATACATTCTGAACAGGTCCGCCGCAAACAGGGCGGCTTCATCTCCTCCGGCGCCTCCCCTGATTTCCATTATGACGCTCTTGCTGTCATTCGGGTCTTTTGGGAGCAGCAATAGTTTAAGCTCCTGTTCTATTTTTTCAAGCTTAGTCCTGGATTCGGCGTATTCTTCCTGCACCAGTTCGCGGAAGTCCTTATCCAACTGGCTTTCAAGAAGTTCTCTCGTTTCTTCGAGGTCTGACTTGACCTTCTTATACTCACGGTATTTGCCGACAATTTCCTCCAGTTCGGATAATTCTTTCATAAGCCTGCGGTATTCGTCCTGGTCGGCAACGACCTGCGGGTCGCTTAACCTTAAGTTTATTTCTTCATACCGTTTTTCTGCGGTTTCAAGCTTATCAAACATTAAAACACCTCGTGCGATATTATCGGTGTTTTATTATAGCACATATTATTTGCGTAATCCATACGAATGCCTGATTTAGGCTTGCACCGCACAATGCTTTTTGAGTACGGATACTTTTTGTGCCGCCGGAGCATGAAATTTTTCAATAAAGTAGGATATATTTTTAGACGGCATTATAAAGACGATCTTTGTGATAAAAGGCCTAAGATTCGGCAGTAGTGCCTTCAAGCGGAACAAAGCCATGCAGAAATTCCCGGATTTCCGATAGTTTTTCCCTGTCATCCGAATTGATTTCCTGGTAATTTTCCAGTTTGAAAATGATGCTGTCCAATGTGTTTGAAAATCGCTTTATTACTCTTACCCGGTTAATTGTCATGTTGTCCAATACCATTACCCCCCGTTTTGCTCTTATTTCTTCATGGCTGTATATATTATAAGTCTGAATATATGGGACGTCAATACGGTAATCATATATTATGGGAATAAAATATAGTTATTTCAAAGATGAATTATAATAATCACATACGGACAGTTTGCAATGCAATTGAAGAACGAAGAGATGCACTAAAATTGCTTCCCGGAGGGGTTGGTTTGAGAACGCTGGGGGATAACCTGCGAAACGCACGCGAGGAAAAGAACCTTACCCAAGTTGAAGTATCCCGAAAAACAGGCATTCACAATAAGACTATTTCCAATTACGAGAATAACGTCAGTTCTCCGGACCCTGACACTTTAAAGCTTTTTGCCGATATTTACGAGACATCCGTGGACTACCTGCTTGGGCGTACGCCGTTAAAAAACGCGAAAGTAACAGGGACAGACAGGGATGGCGCTTACGTGGACGTGTCCGGCCTTCCCGAAGAGGCCGTAACGAAAGTTGAAGAGTATGTCGAATTGCTGAAACTCAAGTATGGCGCGAAAAAACCCAAAAAAAGAAAATAGGCCGCGCCAGGGATTTAATATAACTGGTACGGCCAACTTCTCGCCTTGAAGCAATTATTTGATAATTTCAATATAACCGTTCTGTGTTATGGCATAAATATTAACCTTTTGGGCGGCGGCGGAATAGTTCTCGGTTTCGGCTTCCGCCAGCCTGCCTGAGCCATCATCCCTGGGGATGTTGCGGTACAGGAGGTTCGGGATTAGGAGGTTGATGCCGCCGTTCGTGGTGCGCGCCTCGATTTTGTATCCTTTATTCTCTGAATCGTTCATATTGGCTTTTATATCCGCGTTTTTGGTTTTGAGGACAAGGCCGGCCTCACTGGCATTTTCAAAAATCTGCAGGTTATCCAGCGATATTTTCCCGTTTACCGTCGACGCTTCCATCTTTTCGGTCCTTAAATTCTTAATGTCGATAGCGGCGTTGCTTGTGCTGATTTTTATATCCTTGCCGACCAGGTAGTTTAAAACCACCTTGGCGTTTTTCGTTTCGACGTTGATGTTATTGCCGGTGACGCCTGTCAAATCGATAGTTCCGTTCCTTGTTACGCCGGAGAAGTACTCGGATACGGTATCCTCAACGCATATTTTGCTGTTCTTCGTTTCCAGGGACAGCTTGTTGAACTTCACCGCGGGAACAAATACGTCGTACGAAACGCTCAGGTTGAAGGTATCCGGTTTTGCGAGTTTCAGCGATACGTTTCCGTTTTCGTTGACAAAAGCAAGCGCGCTTTCCGCGTTCTCCTGCGGCGTGCGGATTTTTGCCCTGATAAGTATTTTGTCTTCATCGTGCTTTTTTACGACGATCGGGCCGTTGGTTGCCTGCAGTTCGATGTCGGCGCCTGCGACGGGGACGGCTTCATAGGTTTTTTCAACCTGTACGCAGTTTCCGAAGATATTGAATGCGCCGGTGTCTATCATGCTTCCTACAAAATCCACGATTTTGTCGGCCACTCCAAAAGCCGCGGTCGCTAAATGTTTCCCAAACTTCTCGGCTTTTGCGCTCAGATCATCGATCATTTTGTCAAAATCCTTTTGGTTGTAGTTTTTTGAGATTTCGTGTCTCCACTCGTTAATTCTCTCCCTGACCTTTGCCACTTCATCAAAGTAGTTGTGGCCTGGCGAACCTGACGCCTTGGCTCGGCCAAAACGCATTCCGCCGGAAGTGTCCTTTTCTTTTTCCTCGAGCGCTTCCAGGAGCTTTGCCGCTTCATCGCTGTTGATTCTTCCCTCCTGAAGCATCTTCAGTATCATCATTTTTTCTTCGCTGATAGGCATGTTTAAAACCTCCATAATAATAATATTTTTTCCGTACGAATTATTGTACTGACTTAACTGTTGATTATACGAATTATTGCCTTTTGCAGTTAGCTTTTCAACAGGTCCAATGCTTCCTCCACGGATATTTCCCCGTTATCAAGCTTTTCAAGTATTTTAAGCCTCTTTTCGGACGGCTCATAGCCGGGGGAGGCATATTCTTGCGTAAAACCATAGCCCAATGCATAAGCAACGTCCTCCAGCCTGTTCTTGACAGTGGGATATGATATGCCCAGTTCCTTTTCCACCTCCTTTATATTACCCCTGCACTTGATAAACGCTTCTATAAACGATTTCTGCTCATCTGTCAGCCTACAGAACCTGCAGAGCTGGAAATGGCCTTCTATCCTTGTACCGCATACATTGCAGCTTATTGCTGTTACTTCGGTGTTTTGTCCGCATACGGGGCATTTTCCCAGCGCTTCCTTCGTCATACATACACTCCCTTATTTAGTAAGTGAATACATATATATCATATTGCAATCGCTGCCTTAAGTCAATAAAATTTTAATCCGTATATTAAAAATATTAAACTATAAATTAATTTATTATAGTTTTCAATTATTTTATACGCAATATTTTAAATTATGTCTTATATAATAATTAATTTTTGCACAATAAAAAACTGCCTTCGTGACTTTCCGCCACTAAAGGCAGCTTTCCTATAATTCTACAATATTATAATTATGTTTAATGGTTACCATCTTTACAGTTGCCATTATGTACACTAAAATATACATATACAGGGAGTGATATAAAAGGACTTTTAGTGACATTTTACGAAAAGAAAGAGTTTCAAGAAAAATGCCACAAAAGCAGTTTAATAAGTCTTCGGAGCACCGGTTGAGGTTTAAAATTAAAGTTTATTTTTTTAAGCGGTTGAATGGTAAATATTCCAATTGTATAAATAGTTAACCATGATACAAAGACTGATATTTTTATCTAGATGGGCACATTGATTCAGAGAACCCAGAAGATGCTCCGTTCGATTTTCTTTTGTAGAGATGATATGTACAGATAGCGTTCAAAACGGAATAAAAAAGGTTCAGGTAGGAGATGAGGTGTACTATGAGTGAAAATGTTATTAAGAACATATTGAAAATTCGGGATGATAATACTCCTTTTGAACTTATCCAACAAAACTTTGATGGGGAGTTTTCATTTGCGGACGAAAATCAGTCTTCGTCTTGGATTTCTAAAAAAGATGGGAACGAAATCAAGAAGTCAGATTTACGTAAAGGAATAGAACCATGGCTTACATCACTATTTCAATCAGAGCATTTGTCGTTATTGATTGGGACAGGACTTTCGATAGCGATAGAATTCATAGCAAAAGGATCTTCATCTAACGCTATGACAAAGCCTGATCTTGATACGAAATACTCGGATAAAATTGAGGTCTCAGCACAAGAAATCGCAAATAGAAATAAGCGAGGCAGTGCCAATATTGAAGATTACATCAGAGTAATCAACGAGCTACTCCGGGGTCTTGAAATCCTTGGTTATAATAATTCTACGAAAAGAAGAGAAAAGGCGGCATACAATAAACTGAATGAAAATCTTAAAAAAATTATTTATAAATTTGCATACAGTATAAGTAATACCGAAAATAGCATTGCTGTTGCGGATGAAGAAAAGCGCCTTGAAGCATACGATTATCTCGTGAACTTCCTGATGAGTTTTGCGAGCAGGACTGGTACTCGGGAGCGCTTAAATATTTTCACAACAAATTATGACCGGTTGATTGAAGAAGGTGCGGATCTTGCAGGATTACATTTGATCGACCGTTTTGTTGGCAAATCAGCACCGATATTCCGCTCATCGCGGTTAGATATCGATATGCACTATAACCCTCCAGGCATCCGCGGTGAGCCGCGCTATCTTGAAGGTGTGGCACGTTTTACAAAACTACATGGATCTATTGACTGGATAAATACAGGAACAGATATACGACGTGTTGGACTGCCTTTTGGATCAATGGATATTTCAAACTTTCTCAATGCACCTGGAGTCAAGGGAGCAGATGCCAAAAAGATTATGATATACCCAAATGCGGCTAAAGACCGGGAAACGACAGAATATCCTTATGTAGAGCTTTTTCGCGACTTTGCAGCAGCGATTTGTCGTCCTAACAGTACACTTGTTACATATGGCTACGGTTTCGGTGATGACCATATTAACCGAATCATTCAGGATATGCTGACGATTCCTTCAACGCATCTTGTAATAATTTCGTATGATGAGGCTGATGGGCGTATTATGGAGAAATATAAAGAGTTTAGACGATCATCTCAAATAAGCTTGATTATTGGCAGTGGTGTAGCGAACTTGAAAACACTTGTTGACTATTTCTTGCCTAAGCCGTCAATCGATCGGGCTTCTATCAGAATGAGCGAGTTGTTAAAACAACGATATGGTACCCCCAACCCGAACGCGTCAACGAACAATGCCGGAGGTGAAGGCGAATTATGATAACACCTCTCGCATATGCAGATTCGCTTCGTATTGGAACTGTAGACTTTGTTTCACCTGATGAAATAAAAGTGCTTCTTGATATTGAAGCGCCGGGCGATGTTGCTTTGAACACAGGTGTGCCGCACCCATTTCCTCGTATAAGTAGTTACGTTCTAGTACCGAGTGACACTGGTTTTCTTGTGGCGCAAATAGTATGGATTACAATTGAGCGTTCAGAATATCCGAAGAGAAAAGGAATGCAGGATTTTGGTGTGATTGATCTTCCGTTTCCATTGCGGAAGATGAGTTTAACTCCACTCGGCATTCTAAAAGAGCAGAAGGATGGTATAAAATCAGTTTATTCATTTTCACGTGGTATTGACGCATTCCCGACTGTGGGTGATCCAGTTTTTTTACCCTCACAGGAACAACTAAAGTCAATCGTGGAATCTGGCGAAAAGCCCAGAGTAAAAATCGGTACAAGCCCTCTTGCGTCTAATGCGGATGTTTTTGTTGACCCGGACAGACTATTTGGGCGGCATTTAGCTATTTTGGGCAATACAGGAAGCGGCAAATCTTGTTCAGTTGCAGGTATTATTCGATGGTCGATTGAAGCTGCGAAATCGGCAAAAGAAAAGAGAAATAAAGAAATTGAGGATATATCCGGTGAAATATCAGATAAACAGAGAGAAAATATGGGGTTGAACAGTTTTATCAACTCGCGTTTTATCATACTTGATCCGAACGGCGAATATTTACAAGCGTTCAAGGATATGGAGAATGTCCGAATCTTTGCAGTTGAGGCAAATGAAGAAAAAAAGATTAAACAGTTACATGTGCCACTTTGGTTTTGGAATACCGCTGAATGGTGTGCGTTTACACAGGCAAGCAGCAAGACACAACGCCCGACGCTCATTCAAGCATTAAGATGTGTTCGAGACGGGCGCTTAGATGTTGCGTTAACTCCAAGTACAGATATGCGCAGGTATTTACGAACTTTGATTGCACAGTTGTCAATAGAAATTGCAGGTGGAACTCCTTGGATTGGCGGGGGAAAGACAAAGGGTTTAAGAGAAAGTATTAATGCTTGGGAGAAAGGATTGGTTGATAACGCCGATTTTTCACCAGATGAAAGAGACGCAATAACAGCATTAAAGCAAGCCATACAGGATTTTTACAAAAGTAACCAAAGCTCAGGGGCAAACCGTGACGATTGGCCAAAATACACGAAGACTGCGGCAGATACGCTTTTAGCAGCATTCAAGAAGGCATATACAACTTTTGGTGGTTCTGACCAAGACGTACTTCCTATTGATGCAGATGTTCCACGTCCTTTTACAGGCGATGATTTATTAAAAAGCATCCAAGCAAACGCTGAACTGATGAAAACATCAGAACATGTTGAAACCATGCTAATGCGTGTCCGTACACTATTATCTGATTCCCGAATGAAAATAATTACAAGCTGTGACAAGGATTTAACGCTTGAAAAGTGGCTTGATGATTATATCTGTCCGAGTGATTCATTAAGTGGAGCCATAACGGTTATTGACTTATCCCTTGTTCCTGCAGAGGTAATTCATATTGTGACTGCCGTTATAGCCCGTATGACACTCGAGGCATTACAACGATACAGACGATTAAATGGCGGGAAAACGCTGCCAACAACATTGGTAATGGAGGAAGCTCACACATTCATCCGCAGATATGCAACCGATTCGGAGGAAATGCCAACATATTCTATGTGTACACAGGTGTTCGAAAAAATTGCCCGTGAGGGAAGAAAATTTGGTTTGGGATTAGTTCTTTCATCGCAGAGGCCAAGTGAGCTGTCTCCGACTGTTTTATCGCAGTGTAACACATTTTTGCTTCATAGAATCAGCAACGACCGTGACCAAGAGTTGGTTAATAAACTTGTTCCTGATAATCTACGTGGATTGCTCCGTGAGTTACCGACTTTACCGTCGCAACGTGCAATACTGCTAGGATGGGCTTCTGAATTGCCTGTGATGGTTCAGATGAACTATCTCAATGAAGAACAACGTCCACAATCGAATGATCCTGACTTTTGGGATGTTTGGACTGCCAATAGGGAAAGTGTACGAAAAGTTAATTGGGAAGCTATTGCTTATGACTGGCAGGAAGCCGGACAAGTAGTGGAAGAAGATAATACTCTCGTTGAGGAATACCCGGAAGAAACATTCTTTGCTAATGATGATGACGACGATTTGCCATTTTAAGAAGGTGAAATAATTGTACCAAATTTTAACAGAGAGGCATTTTATGTAAAAGCTTGTATTACTAACAATATGATACAGCTAATAGGTAATAAATGAAAATATAAATTATGTGAAAGAGAGGGTTAATCAATGTTTGAAAATATGATTGTATCACCTTTGGATCTATGTCTCGATTATAAAAATCCGCGGTTTATAATACCTCAAAATTCTACACAGCCGGAAGCTGATCTCATTAACTATTTGTTGGAACACGAGGATGCTTTGGTTCTAGCAAGAGGTCTTGCGAATATCAAAACTCTTCTTCCTGGTGAACGAGTGGTTATATGTCGGGAAGATGGAAAATTAATAGTGTTGGAGGGAAACCGAAGAATATGCATATGTAAACTCTTTTTAAATCGCGAATTAATACCTTTTAAATACAGAAATGTTTATCCGGAGCCTTCCGATGAATTATTGAGGAACATTCAACAAATACAAGTGGACATTGTACCATCCAGAGAGGAAGCAAAAAAATACCTTGCCGCCCGGCATATCCAAGGTGTAAAGCAATGGTCCACAATAGCAAAATCAAGATTCTCTTATGAAGAATATGCATTGGGTAGAAGTATTCAAGAAATTTCCGAAAGTACAGGTCTTTCTGTTTCTGATGTAAAAAAATTCATTCGCAAATATAAAATTCTGATGCGGGGCAAAGAATCGAAGTACCTTTCTTCTGAGCAGCGAAATTCAATATCGTTGATATCAATTGAACCGGATAGGCTTTTAAGAGCATTTACTGTACGTTTTATAAAAAATACTTTAGGTTTTACTTATGATAATGATTGTAATTTGAAATCAACGTATTTATCTGACGAGGAAGTAGATAAAATTATAGCTACCTGGACAATCAAAGCTTTTATAGAAGAGGTAATGGATACCCGTACTCCTCCAGAGGTTGTACTTGGCTTTATATCGCATATTACTGATAAATACAATGAAAAACCGGAGGACTCTTCGCATTCCGGTGGAGCTTCCGGGAATACTTCCGCTGCTCCTACGGAACCTTCCCCTTCCGACGTGACTGCCTCTGGTGATGGTTCAACTTCTGCAAGTACAACTGCTCATGCAGGAGGTGATAGAGATACTTCCCAGACAGGCGGTGGTCTGTCGCTTTCCCCAGGTGGGGGACCTGATACGCCTGCGTTCTTTTATTCGCTAAATTGGAGTGCAGTGCCTCAAATCGCCGAGAATGAAGGCTTAATTCAAATATGCAATGAAATAATGTCCTTTTCCAAAAGACCTTTATTGGTTAGACGCCATCCTATGACAGCCGCATTTCAAACGAGAGCTTTAATAGAGCATTCTTTTAAATATTACGCCCGAAAAACCAATGAATGGCAGAATATCTTAATACAGAATAATAATAAAGATCCAAAACTATCCAAACTAATCGAATATTTTCAAAAAAGGCTGCATCTACTCATCAATGACGCAAATATACGCAACCTATTCCCGATGGTTTTTGGAACCGATAATAATTTGACTACCAAACTTAACTATGTAGTGCATCAACCAGAACAATTCAGATTGGCTCCGGATACTCTACTGTCGTTGCCGCAAGAAGGATTATTAACAATAATTAACTATATGCTAACATAAAACTATGGCCAAGGCGATTAAAGTTTGCTATACTAAAATATGGAGGCTTATAGGATATGCCATTAACAGCAACTCCGTTAAGATATCCGGGCGGGAAATCAAAACTATATAATTATGTGCTTAGTATTATAGATCGAAACGACATGTACAATCATGTTTATATCGAGCCTTTTGCCGGCGGAGCCGGCCTTGCCATTTTATTATTATTAAATAATAAGGTTAGCAGGATCGTGTTAAATGATATAGACCCGCATATTTATTGGTTTTGGCGTTGTGTTATAGACATGCCTGATGTTATTTGCGAGAAAATAGATTCCGTACCTGTCACTATAGAAGAATGGAAAAAACAGCGATACATTTATCAGAACTATAACCAGTACACTCCGATTGAAATAGGTTTTTCCACTTTATTTTTAAATCGCACCAATGTATCGGGAGTATTGACAGGAGGTCCGATCGGAGGGATTGACCAATCAGGCAGGTATAAAGTTGACGCTAGATTCAATAAATCTACCCTTATCGATAAAATACAAAAAATAAAAAATGTAAAAGACAAAATTCAAGTTTTTAATAAAGACGCAAGGGATTTCATTTCTGAAGATATTCCTTTATATGACGATAAGATGACTTTTGTTTACTTTGATCCTCCATATGTAAATAAAGGTTCAATATTATACCGCAACTTCTTCTCCCAAAAGGATCATACAGAACTTTCAAAAATTATATCCACTTGCAAATGCAAATGGATTGTTACATATGATAAATGCAGCTTAATTCATGTCCTTTATAAAGATTTCAATCAAGATATAATAACCTTGAATTATAGTACCGGAGAGAGTAAACAGGGGTATGAAATAGTAATTTACAGCAATAATATTATAATTCCTGGTTCTTAGGTTCCTATTGTCTCCATTCCAGTTCTTGGTGTTAATTACATTTAGGTTCGATAATTCAAGGTATCATTCACAAGAGTTTATTAAATTTCGCGCCTTCCTTCGAGCGCCTTTGCAAGCGTCATTTCATCGGCGTACTCAAGGTTTCCTCCGACCGGTATGCCGTGCGCGATGCGTGTAGTCTTTATTCCCAGCGGTTTCAACAGCTTTGAAATATACATTGCCGTGGCCTCTCCCTCAACGTCCGGATCGGTTGCCAGTATGACTTCATGGATTTCCTCTTCCCGTATTCTTTGGAGAAACTCTTTTATATTAATATCTTCGGGTCCTATGCCTTCCATCGGGGAAATCACGCCGTTCAAAACATGATACATGCCCTTGAATTCGCGTATGCGTTCCATTGCAATGACGTCCCTGGGGTCCTCAACTACGCAGATAACTTTCCTGTTGCGCTTGGGGTTGCTGCATATGGCACAGGGATCGACATCTGTCAGGTTGCAGCAAATGGAACACTTTCGTATCTTGAGCCTGGCGTCCCTGATGGCGTCGGCCAGCGCGTCCGCTTTCCCGTCAGGCAGGTTCAATACATGAAAGGCAAGCCTCTGGGCTGTTTTGTGGCCTATGCCAGGGAGTTTCTCGAATTCTTCTATCAGTTTGGCAACAGGAGGGGAGTAATAATAGCTCATATCAGAACAACCCGCCAGGTATGCCTAAACCGCCGGTTAATTTGGCTGTTTCGCTGCCGATCATTTCATCAACCTTTCGAAGGGCTTCATTTACGGCAGCAAGTACCAGGTCCTGTAGCATTTCAACATCGTCAGGATCCACAACGTCGCGGTTTACAATAATTTCTTTAATTTCTTTCTTTCCCGTGGCAACTACCTTTACCGCGCCGCCTCCGGCAGTTGCTTCAACTTCTTTTTCCTGCAATTCGGCCTGCAGCTTTTCCATGTCTCTTTGCATTTTCTGAACTTGCTTCATGAGGTTGTTCATGTTGCCGCCGCCGAAGCCCGTGAATCCACCTCTTGCCATCTCGTTTCCTCCTGTTTGGTTATAATTCTCCAAAATACCTATATGCGTCAATATCGGCTCACATTGTCCGCGCATGCGTTATTTGCCGGAAAGCCTCGCGCCCGGCTTATGTGATCCGCAATATCATACCTTATTATACTTTATCCGGCTCTTATCATACAAGTACAATGGTGTGCCTGTTACTCGTCGATTATTTCAAGCGGAAGGCCTGCTATTTCGGCAATGCTTTTCGCCTTGTTTATCAGGTCGCTGTTTTCCGGCGGCTTTGTTTTTGAGGACTGTTTGCTGAAGAAGCTTTCATCAAGGCATATTATCTTCATTTCGCGCCCTGTTGCAATCGATGCCGCCTCCTCGATTAACTTAAGATGCTCGAGCCTTGATATGTTTGACCTTATGTTTTTATCCGCCGTAAACAGTCCTATGGTATGGTCATCCAGTTCTTTTGCCTCGACGTTCAGCAGGTAGAGATATATGGCCATTCTACCCCTGGACTTCAAATATTCCATGATTTCCGGCCATTTCTTGAAATCGCGGGCTTCAGCGGAGCCTGGCTGCGAAGGCACGGCGGACGGTGCAGCGTCGGTGCCGGATACCGGAGCGTCATCGGCGGACGGCGGAGTTTCGGGGGAGTATTCCGGGACGTAAGCGCCGGGCGCCATGGCATTGGTGGAAGCCGGTATATCGTCAGTACGTATCGTAGTACTGCTGCCAGGGGTTACGGTATCATTGCCACGCGTTGCAATATTGTCGGCAAGCGGCGTGGTATCTTTGACAAGCGCCATGGTACCGGTGGAAGCCGGCATACCGGCGGTTTGTGCCGCCATATCCATCCTTTTTTCAAGCGCCGCCAGCCTGTCGCTTATGCTTGCGTCAATGTAGCTTTCACTGCCGCACAGCTTGATTACCGTCACCTCAAGCATGACTCTCTGGTTGCTGGCCCATTTGAGATTGTACGCCAGGGCGGATAACTCCTTTATATATCGTATGATCTCATCCTGCGTAATCAATCCTGATTGCTCCTTCAGGGTTTTCAACACATCCTGAGGCGCGTCTATGAGGTGGTCGCACTTTTCCCCGGCAGATTTGCATATCAGCAGGTTTCTGAGATTCAATACGAGATCGGATGTGAAATGTGCAATATCGCGCCCGTCCATAACCAGGCTGTTGATATTATCAAGAACAGCCGGGATATTTTTCTTCAGCATGTTTTCCGTAAATTCGGCGATAAA
Organism: Bacillota bacterium; assembly: GCA_050261495.1. GTDB lineage: Bacteria > Bacillota > Clostridia > Acetivibrionales > DTU013 > JBMNKL01. Next base: position 8,984 of record JBLNDI010000050.1, on the reverse strand, counting down.
AGAATCATTTACAATCCCTGCGACGGAGAGGACGTTGTCGTACCCGATTCTCTTTACCCCGAGGGATATGCACTGGTCGAGCAGGCTGATTGCATCCCTCATTGCCCCGTCGGAAAGGCGGGCGATAAGTTTTGCCGCGTCCGTATCCAATGTTATGCCGCAGGATGAAGCTATCCTGCAAAGCTGCTTTACGATGCCGTCGAGAGAAATCCGCCGGAAATCAAACCGCTGGCAGCGGGAAAGAATTGTGGCCGGTAGCTTATGGGGCTCGGTGGTAGCCAATATGAATATTACGTGTTCCGGCGGCTCCTCCAGGGTTTTCAGCAAGGCGTTGAAAGCCCCGGTTGAAAGCATATGAACTTCATCTATGATATAAACCTTGCGCCTGGCTCTCGCCGGGGCATATATTACCTCATCCCTGATAGCGCGCACGTTGTCGACGCTGTTATTGGATGCGGCGTCTATTTCCAGCACATCCACGCTGCTTCCCGAGAGTATTTCAAGGCATATTTCGCACTTGTTGCAGGGTTCGCCGTCATGCGGGTCAAGACAATTTACAGCCCTTGAAAGGATTTGCGCCATTGTGGTCTTGCCCGTGCCCCTGGTACCGCAAAAAAGATAAGCATGCGCTATCCTGCCGCTGCTTACGCTGTGGCGGAGTGTTTTTACGACGTGCTCCTGCTCCACGATTTCTTCAAACCGGGTAGGGCGCCATTCCCTGTACAATGCGATGTACGGCATATGCTAATCACCTCGTTCAAGTCCATCATTTATTATATCAAACCGGTATTGATAACAAAAGAATAATAAAAAAGACCTTGAAAGGTCTTTGCCGGGTTTCACGCATAATTTTTATTTTATTGGCTGTGCACCTGGTGTCGACTTATCCTTACGGACGTAATCCATGTAGTTGACTCTAACCAGGCTCCCTTGCGGCACACGGAAGTGACTGCTTACCGTTGCTTCCTTCCGGACCTGGCGGGGTTCACAGGCTTCTGTTGCGCAAGACCCGGCTATCATTGCCACTTGCACGGAGCAGGCTCCACAAGAAAAAGCCTCGAACAGGAATTCGACCCTGCTACAGCGGTTTGCAGGTACAGGGCACCGCTACCTCCCCGTCTAGCACAGCCATAGGTTAAACTCCATCCGTATATGGGTTACCCACATATTATACTCAATGTCCCGGATATTATCAACACAATTTCCATGGTACATTTTTGCGGCTGGCAAGCCGCATGTGCTGCGGGTAGTTTGCAAAGACTAAAAGGGCAAAAAAAAAAGCACTTTATAAAATTTATAATAATTCCAATTATTCCAAGTGCTTTCCAGTTAATATCAAATAAACTCAGCCTAGTCTATATTAAAAGGAGGAACAAAAATGAAAAAATAGTATTATTGGCTGTGGCAATTTTATTATACCATGATTTTCTAGGGATATATATTAAATTTTTGTAACAAATCGGTAAATTATTTTTATCATTGCTTCCATATTTATCCACTTACGAGGTCAGGTTTGAGGGGTAAGACAGGGGACGGCTCTATGTCCTACTGCCCTGCGTATTTGACGGCAGGGCATTGAATTGTCCCCTGCTTAAAAAGGAAAATGGAATATTTCAGGCCTGACCCCTATACGTTTTACAAAATTCAGCATGATTAACAGTATGATATAGTGTATAATAACATAATAAGAGTTATTGAGGGGAGAGGTATTGTTGAAGGTACGAAAAGCCGTTATTCCGGCAGCCGGGCTAGGTACAAGGTTTCTGCCCGCTACCAAGGCCCAGCCGAAAGAGATGCTGCCAATCGTTGACAAGCCCACGATACAGTATATAATTGAAGAAGCTGTTGCTTCCGGCATAGAAGATATACTGATCGTGACCGGAAGAGGAAAGAGGGCGATAGAGGACCACTTCGACAAATCGTATGAACTTGAGGATATACTCAGGAGAAAAGGCGAAGATGAGTTGCTCAGGCTTGTGCAGGATATCGCAAACATGGCAAACGTAAACTACATCAGGCAGAAGGAGCCTAAAGGCTTGGGGCACGCCATTTACTGCGCGAGGTCGTTTATCGACAACGAGCCTTTTGCGGTATTGCTGGGCGACAACATTGTCGATTCGGACGTGCCGTGCCTGAAACAGTTGATTGATGTATATGAAGTATATAACAGGACAGTCTTGGGCGTACAGCGGGTGGCGGAAGAAGATATTTCAAAATACGGCATCATTGATTGCGAAGAGGTCGGCGACCGCATATACAGAGTCAGGGACATGGTGGAGAAGCCCGATAGGGAAAAGGCCCCGTCCAATATCGCAATACTTGGAAGGTACATAATAACGCCTGAAATATTCGAATACCTTGAAAACGCCGAACCTGGCAAGGGCGGTGAAATACAGCTGACGGACGCGTTGAGGAAGCTTCTTTCTTCCGGTCCGGTATATGCCTACGATTTTCCCGGGAAACATTATGATGTAGGGAATAAGCTGGGTTTCCTGGAGGCGACCGTGGAATTTGCCATGAAACACGATGATCTGAGAGAAGAATTTTTATCATACTTAAGGAAAATAGTCGAAACAAAATAATGCGCCAAATCCCGTATATATCATGAAAATATGCAAATAATACCTGTAAAAATATTTACAGGTATTATTTATGAAAAAACGCCATGGATTATCAGGATTTATATTTACTGTATTTATAGTATTTATATTGATGTTTGCCGCTAACGCTGCCGTTATGAAAATTTTCTTCAATATTAATGTGTTGGACCTGCGTTACGTAAAAGCCGCTATCCTGAAGGACGACGGAAATATGGGCAGCCAACGGCAGTTAAGCATGGACGGGAAGGGCGAAGATGCTTCAGGGAAAAACCTGCAGGTTTATTTTGACTCTAACCGGGAGGACGGCGGTGGTACGGCAAACGGGGAAGACGCCGCATGCCGGGATGGCGCAGGGCAGGTTAACGCGGGCGATACGGGTACGGCAGCCCGTGCCGGTAGTGCCGGTGAATCCAATAAATCCGATGAATTAGATGAACCCGGATATTATATTTTTCCCGGAGAAATCGAGTTTCTAAAGAATTTGAGCCTGAAGGACAAGCTATTTGCCCTGTCAATCATATCAAAGATTGACCCGGCCGTTAAAGACCGGGTCTATGAAATGTCAAAGGATGGAGTTACTTATAGCGAGTTTGCCGAAATCAGGAAATCGGTTGAAAATTACCTGGAACCGGCCGACATTGAAAGCCTTGAGGAAATATTCCTCAGGAACAGGACTGCCTATGCCGGGAACGGCAGGTAATCCGGGTTTTAGCTTACTTTACTTCGGAGATCGAATACTCCATGGTTCCTAATCCTTGTTTTTCAAGCTCGTGCAATTGAACGAACGGATTCTTGCCGTGAAGCCTTTCAAATAAATGACCGCTTCCGCCCATTTCGTAGCCCTTGGGTATGCCTGCAGGAATCAGGTTTTCGAACTTGATTGCGTCAAGACTTGCCTTTTCGATCGCGACAATGTCTTTTGACGCCATTATGCCGATATCAGGAACCAGCGACGGAGTGGTGAAACCCCAGCAGTCGCAAAGAGCGGTGATGTTGATGAGGAAATTAATGTAAAATACATGCCCGGGTTTGAATAATTTCAGCACCTCGCTGGTGCAAATCGCCATACCCTTTTGGAAATCCTCGTACTGGTTCGCCTGCATTCTCATTGCCGACACGGGACATACTTTCACGCAGTGCTGGCACAGCGTGCAGTGATGGTAAAACACGGTGTACCTGCCTTCATCGTTGAAGCTGTTGGCATTATGGTTGCAGCTGCTAATGCACAACTCGCAGTGTGTACACAGGTTCTCATCCCATTCAATGCCGCCTTCAAGGCCGTGCAACTGACGCCGGGTCCTGTCCGTTACGCATCCCATGGCGATATTTTTACAGGCTCCGCCATACCCGCATGCGCCGTGTCCCTTGACATGAGACAGGTCTATCAGGACTTCCGCGTCGTGAATATGTCCGCCCACGTCAACATTTTTAAAAGTTTTGAAATCCACATGCTTTTCATAGTAATATTTGCCTGTGACGCCGCAAGCGTCAACAATCGGACAGCCCAGGTAATCCTCGGTGTAACCGCGGGTTTTTGCCCCGGATACGATCTGGTCGGTTATATACACTTTGGCGCCATAGCTTTTAAGCTTTTCCACAAGTATCTTTACAAATAACGGCGGTATGGTCGAATAACCGATATTCCTTCCAAGATGCATTTTGATTACGGTCCATTTATCCCTGACGACATCCTGGAAGCCAATCCGGTCTATCATGCGTTCAAATTTTGCCGGCAACGTCACGCCGGAATCGTACTTGTCATATTCAACGGAAGAGAATAGTACATTTGCTGCCATAATACTCACCTTGCTTTTGCTTAATTAATTTTATCGGTTCCAGACTTCATCATAAATATTATAATAATATAGAAAAAATATAATATCAAGTGATCAGTTGTTCAATCGTTACCCGAACAGTAACCGGGGGATGTGTGAGTATAGCGCAAATTAAGACATCATGTGGGAAAATGGCCGCAGGGTGCTTGCTTTAAAGATTGCATGCGAGTGCGTTCAAGGCATATGATGAAACGACTTAGCGAATCTAAGCATATGCAAAACCACCGTGAGGCAAATCCGCCCGGATGGCGGATTTAGCTGGCAATGACATGGATGTCATATTAGAAGCGGCCGAACAAAGTATAGGCATATGCGCTAGAGTCGCTCGGAGATTTCATCCGATGCCTTGCCTGCACCTGCATGCAATCCACACATTTCTCAGGAATCGATTTCCTTGTATATATAAGTAACGGTGGAACCCTTGACCGTGACAAGCACGTACTTGGCTGCCCCTGTTTTGCCGGGCTTTAGTCCCTCAACCTCGTATCCTGCGGTTTCGATATATTTCACGCCATTCTCCATGCGGCTTTCATTCTTGTTTCCCTTGTAAAATACCCACACGTTTCGCAGCGTGTCAAACCTGTAGTCCGACAGCGTCTTTTTAAACAACTCCAGTTCGAGCTTATCCGTGAAGGTTTCGGGAGATTGATCCATTAGGATAAACACGTTTTTGCCTTTGAATGACGCCAGGTCGTCCAAAAACCGCTTCCACTGCTCCGGGTCGCTGGTCCGGAGGCTGTTTTTCCGGGTATCCAGCTTAATGAACCTGCTGTTTTTGAAATCCGTTACCGAATACTTGTAATCCACACCTTTTGTGCTTTTTAAGTCGACAGTGTGCGTTGCTATTACCGGCTTCTTTTTAACCAGGCCCGTTACCGATTCATGCGAGCCTGTGCCCACCACGGAGCCAAGCTCAAGATACTTGTCAACTTTAGTGGCGAATATGGATGCAAGCTTCTTTTCAACATCATTTGCGGGCTTCCTTGATTGTCCCAGCACGCCGAACCGGAAAGAATCGGCCGTAGCTTTACCGAACGGGACCGCCTTGTTTGCCTCGTCGACGAATGGAGTGTTTTCAGGTACTTTAAGCCCGTCAACGGAAGGATAGCCGCTGACTGTCAGCGTAAGGTCGTCAAAGTAGAGGATTCCCGCATCCGCATCGGGATTTACCTGGACTATATAGATCCGTCTCAGCTTGGCAGGAAGTTTGATATGCCCTATGGACGCCTCGGTATACTTCCAGCCGGTCCAATCCATTGTCCTGGCAAGATCCACCACCTGCTTTGCGCCATCGGCGTCTGTCAGCTCGGCGCGCAGCCATCCCGAGTTCTCGTGGTCGTTGTATACCTGGAGGCCTATCTTGGATATATCCTTATCCAGCGTCAAGCCGCCGTTTGGCAATACCATGTATGCCGCGCGCGAGACGTCGGTATTGGTTGTAAAATCATAGACAAGCTTTCCCGAAGCCTTTCCGGAGACTTTCTGCTCGTTTGAAATTGAATATGAGCCCTTTATTGTTTCGGGGTACGATTGGAAAACGCCGTTTACGCTTTCAAACATATCCGCAACGGAAGATTTATCGTCCGAAACAGACAGGGTGCAGTATGCATGCGCGCCGGCAAAAGACGCGTCGATATAGGCCGCACCCCTTTTGGTCGCTGTCAGTACTCCATCCTTGAATTCCCCGATTTTGCTGCTAAGCTTCCATGTAAGGTTGGCAGGCTCGATGGTGGCGGTGTATCCGCGCGGGTTTATTCCCTTGACTTTAAATGTTTTTTTCTGCCCGACCGGAAGCTTGATGCTGCTTTGGTCAAGGATTATAACAGCAGGCTTGGACAGGACGCTTATGTTTATAGAAGCGGACACGTTGCCTATTTTTGCCGTTATTTTTCCCTCGCCGTAAGTTGACGGGCGGAACACGTTTCCTTTAAATGTGCCTTTTACGCCGGAAACGCTCCATTTCACCTTGGATAAATCGACGTCGATGGGGTTGTTGTATTTATCATAACCTTTAATGGTAAATTCCCGCGTTGCGTTTGTAAACATGAAACGGTCTTTTGTTTCTATGACCATTCCGGCGAGCGGCGCGGCGGGCGCAGACGTGAATATGCCTATTGCCGTCGATATGCTCCTGGCTATCCCGTCGCATGGATTGTTCATGATCCGAACATCCCTGGAGCCCAAAGGCCTGGCCACCATCGTGGTTGACCCGCCGCCGTCCATGGAAATAGCGTTGTATGCTCCTATGCTTTGCATGAATAGCGCCATATCTTTCAGCGTCATTCCGATGCTGGCGGTTTGCCTGCCGTCGACGGTCACCATGTACAGCTTTTTACCGTCTTTTGAGACGCCTATTGCTGTCTTCGGGCTTCTGGCAGTCACGTTTGCGGGAGCGAAAGAAAATGCGGCCGGGATGGCGCCGTTCCTAACCAGTATGGAACTGCCCGATACCGACATTTTCAAATTGGTCCAATTCGGCGCCGAGGCGATATTGAACATTGCCTTGTCGCCCGGGGAGAACGCTTGCTTAAGCTTTTTTGCGCCCTCGGTCCGCGTGACGACAACAAAACCGTTTTCAGGGATGGGGACGGAGGATTGCCCGCTGAGGAACTGTGTAACAATGCCATCTACAACTACCATATGCTGAATATCAGGCATATCGGCTGTCGCACCGACCGCAGCCGCGCCCCATTTCCTGTCGAACACGCTGATTCCCGTGTATTTTGCACCGTTGGTCTTGTTATACTGGTCCACGCTTATTTTTGCGCCGGTTCCGGACACAAGGCTCATATCGACTTTCCAGTAATCCAGCAGGACCTCGTTTAGTTTATTAAGGGACAAGGAAGCCATTGAATCGCTATATCTGTTGATATCGGCCGTAGCGCACAATATGCTGCCGGATTGGATCACGGTCCCGACGGGAAAACCGTTGCCGCTTCCCGTGGGTGTGAAAAAGCTTGCGTTTACCGCGGCAACGGCATTTCTCTGGACGGCCATTTTTTTGGCCGACGCCAGCTTTCCGACCGATTCCGCATTTGTAAGGGTATCAACGTTTAAGTATTTGTTGGCCAGGTCGACTTCCATGACATATATATTGTACCAACCGTCATCTGTGAACTTAACAATATTTTCAAGCGTGACTCCCTGCGTAATGGTTTGCTTTTCAGTTTTTTCATAGATAACGCCAACTTCGGCAAAACTGGCGCCCCTGACGGCAAATGGCGCAATAGCCGTGGCGGCTGTAATAGCGAGTGTTACGGCAGCTTTTACGGCAGCCATGTGTTTTCTTTCTCTTTTGTCCTTTAGCATCTTGACCTCCGTTACTTGTGCCATCCGTTCAGACCGGAACGTTTGATGGCTCCGAAAATGATATTTTTGATTTCCCGGTTCTCGTAAGACAAATCCTGCAGCAGATTCTTTATATAATGGCGTTTTGTATAGCCATTAACCGGGCAGGGATTATCAACGATATGCAGGCTGTTTTCCTTTATGAATGCTTTTATTTGCTTTTCCTCTGCATATATTAGCGGCCTGATTACATAAATACCTTTTCTGTCCAGGTATGTGACAGGTGAGAAGGTATGAATGCGTCCCTCGTAAAATAAGCTCAGAAGTAAAGTTTCAATAACATCATCACGATTATGGGCGAGTGCAACCTTGTTGCAGCCGAGGCGCAATGCCGTGTTGTTCAGGGCGCCCCGCCTGAGGTTCGCGCAAAGCGAGCAGGGATTGGGTTCCTGCCTGGCTTCAAATACAATTTTTCCTAAAACCGTATCTTCTATAATATACTCTACGCCGATCTCTTCACATAGTTTTGCGACAGGGCTGAAATCCGGTTCACCGATACCCGTCGCGATTGTTACCGCTTTTATTTCAAACCGGGCAGGGTAAAAATCCATCAGTTTTCTTAGCGCGATCAGCAAGGTAAGCGAATCCTTGCCTCCCGAAACTCCGACTGCTATCCGGTCGCCTTCGCTTATCATGCTGTAATCCTGGATAGCTTTCCTCGTCTGACCAAGTATCCTCTTAAAATGCAACACTCACATACACCTGTCCGTATTATCTTTAGCAAGGAGCGATTTGCGATGTTTCCTGTCCACAGCCATAAAGTGAATTTTCCTTGCCGCCGCATGAATTCCATATCGAGACGATTTTTACAACATTAACTATTATATTGTCAGGTATAGACAAAGCAACACCGCAAACCGCCAGTATGAGAAACCGCCTGAAATACCTGCCAGTCATCCCATATTCTATTATATGGCAACGCATATGCCGTATCAAGTTAACATTATGTTACATAATTCTATATAATTATTTAATATATTTGGATAATTCCCGTTTGGATTATTCCCGCGGCATAAAGGTCATTCACGGACCTCCCGGGGCTTTTGATGCAGGGAAAAGGAAACCCAACCCGGAGACGCTTCACGGAGTAAAATAATCGTAGGAAAAAAGTAAAAGAGACCAATCTTCTTTGGTAGAATAAAGTTGACAAAACCAAAAACCAAGGAAGGAGAGGTCTCTTTGAATAACATTATACAGCAAG
>JBLNDI010000049.1:0-15184 GCA_050261495.1 Bacillota bacterium | reverse complement strand
CTGACCGCGGTCAGAGGATATATTATGCTGTTTCTTCCGATAACCGTGCCGGGAAACAATACCGAATTGCATCCGACATCGACATTGTCGCCGACTATTGCACCGAATTTTCTCAGTCCGGTCTCAATAATATCGCCGTTGTATTTCAACCTGACGGCAGTGCCGACCGATTTCAAGTTTGAACAGATGACGCCTGCGCCCAGGTGCGACTTATATCCTAAAACAGAATCACCGACATAATTGAAATGCGGTACTTGAACCCGGTTGAACAATAACGAGTTTTTCAACTCGGTTGAATTGCCGATAACACATTCATTGCCGATGATGACGTTTTCCCTGATAAACGCGCAATGCCTGATTTCACAATCATGGCCTATTATAGCCGGTCCTTTTATAAGGACGGTTTTTTCGATTTTCGTGCCGGATCCCACCCAGACATATTCGTCAATTCTCTCAAAGTCTCCTGGCAACCCTTTGGCGAACTCAAGCAGAAAGGTCTTGATTTTAGGCAACACTTCCCACGGGTATTGCAACCCGTCAAATATCGATTTTTCAAAGCATTCTTCCAGGTTGAGCAATTCTGCAATTGCAAGTTCCATACATTAAATCCTCTTTTCTACATTCAGGCTATTTCTATTATACACCTATTATATTTAGTTTTAAAATAAAAATTGGGGGTATTAATTATAGAAGGCGACTCGATCGTATTTATAAACAGGATGCCCTGATTTTCCTGCAATATAAATTACATCCATGTAACATAATGCCCATTATGTTACCTAAAACATATTTCGACATTATTCACGTTTTACCTTACATATTTTATTAAAAATTTTAGGCATTTGGGGAAAAATTTTGGCTAGAATTGAACCAGCGAGTACAATTCATCCTTTTGATCCTGATTTATTCCGATATAACGCAAAGTTATACGTTGCGAGCTATGGTTAAATGTGTCCATGATAAGCCCTATATTGTAGCGGGACAATTTATATGTCCAATATCCCCAGGTTTTGCGCAGACTGTGGGTCCCAAAATTTTCAAAGCCTATGGCTTCGGCGGCTTCACGAAATACGCGGTAGCATTGAACCCTGCCGATATGACCGCCTTTCCGGCTTGGAAAGAGAAAGTCTTCCGGCGTTAGGTTTTGGTTTTTCATGTAATTTTCTATTTCTTTTTTAAGAGCATCGTTTATCTTGATTTTCTTTTCTTTCCCTGTTTTCTTTTCCTTAATGGTAAGATACTTGTGGAAGCAGTTATTTGCGATATATATATCTTTGACTTTTATAGGCAGTATATCGCTGATCCTTAGGCCCGTATTCAGGCCGAACTTAAACAGCAGTCCGTATTTTGGGTCTTTTCCGTTTAAAAAATAATACATTTGTTTGATTAGTGTCTTATCACGGATAGGCTCTACAGTCATTATTCATTCACCTCCTTCTTTGGAAAATCGGCATATAATAAATTTATCATATTTCATTAAAAAGATACATGAAATATTTAACATACCATATATACAAAAAGCCTAAAATATCCCGATATAATTTAATTTATAAATATATTTTTTATGTAACATAATGGGCAAAATGTTACATAATACGATTTTATAAAATTACAAAAGAATAAAAAATTACCTGGTAAAAAAGTTGCCTATTAGTTTGCATAAGGGAAAAGAATTATATGGGACAACTGTGATTACAAGCAGGCGACTTAAGTTCGCCTGCTTTTTTAGGATTCCAAGAAAAAGGAGGAGCAATATATTGAAAAGGGTTCTTATTGTCGATGATGCAGCTTTTATGAGAATGTCACTGAAAAACATGCTTGAGAGAAACGGCTTCCGGGTGGTCGGGGAGGCTGAAAATGGTATTTTTGCCCTAAGCAAATACAAGGAACTGAAACCCGATATTGTCACAATGGATATTACAATGCCTGAAATGAACGGAATTGAGGCACTGAAGAAAATCAGGGCTTTCGATTCCAAGGCAAAAATAGTCATGGTGTCGGCATTGGGACAGGAGCCAATGATAAAAGAAGCTATACTTTCAGGCGCCGATTACTTTATTGTAAAACCGTTTAAAGAGGAACACGTAGTAGAGGTTTTGAACAAAGTAACCGCGAGTTAAGGCGTTATTGAAAATATATACAGGAAGGAGTGGGCCGGTTGACAGATTACAGCAATGATCAAATGCTTGATATGTTCATTTTTGAGACTAACCAGATGCTGGAGCAACTTGAGCAAATTATTATAAACACCGAAAAATCAAGCAGTTTTGAACAAAATACGGTAAATGAAATATTCAGGATAATGCACACCATAAAAGGGTCTTCCGGGATGATGCTATGTAATGACATATCCATGCTTGCCCATGCCGTTGAAGATGTTTTCGGCTTCTTGCGTGAAAAGCCGGTGAGTATTGATTGCTCCTGGCTTTGTGATTTAATCCTGGAGAGCATTGATTTTATAAAAGGCGAAATTCAAAAGATTAATAACGGCGGTAATCCGGACGGAACCGCTTCGCCACTCATAGAAAAAATCAAGGAGTTTTTAATGGCGCTTAAAGAAGCCGATTATGCCGCCTGCAACGCAAAAGGAGACAATAAGAGGTGCTTTAAGGCAAATGTTTATTTTGAAGAAGAATGCGGGATGGAAAACATCCGCGCTTATACAATAATACAAGGCCTCAAGGAAATTGCCGAAGAAATCGAATATTACCCTTCCGATATAATTGACAACGACGACAGCGCTAAGACAATCAGGAAAGAAGGTTTCCAGGTCAGGTTTAGAACAAACCGGTCCTTCGAAGAAATGCACAATTTCTTTTCCCGGACAATCTGCCTTAAAGACCTGGAACTGGCCGAGCAGGATAATCCTCATAAGAATGAAGATTCCGGACAGTGTTTGCAAGGTTTTAATATAAACGCGGGACCGGAGGAAAAGAGCGCGGAAAAGATCGACCGGCATGCAGCTTTCCGTCAAAGTATGATCAGTGTCAGCATTGCCAAGCTTGACAAGCTTATGGACATGGTCGGCGAATTAGTTATATCTGAAGCCATGTTAACGCAAAACCCCGATCTTAAAGGACTAGCCCTCGATAACTTCCAAAAGGCCGCAAGACAGCACCATAAAATAATCAACGAACTGCAGGATGTAGCGATGTCCATCCGGATGGTCCCACTTGCCCCGACATTTCAGAAAATGAACCGGATTGTCCGTGATATGTGCAAGAAGCTGAAGAAAGAAGTCCAGTTGAAAGTAATAGGCGAGGAAACAGAAGTTGATAAGAATATTATTGAGCACATATCGGATCCGTTGATGCATCTGCTGAGAAACTCAATAGATCATGGCATTGAATCCGTGGAGGAAAGGCTGTCGAAAGGCAAGCCCGGATTTGGCAGCATAACGTTGGAAGCAAAAAACGCAGGCGGAGATGTGCTTATAATCGTCAAGGACGACGGCAGGGGTCTGGATAAAGAAAAGATACTCGCCAGGGCAAGGGAAAGCGGCCTCGTTAATAAACCCGAAAGCGAACTTACGGATAAGGAAATATACTCGTATATATTTGTTCCGGGGTTTTCCACCAAGAACGATATTACGGAGTTTTCAGGGCGCGGCGTAGGTATGGATGTCGTTTATAAAAATATAAGTACCATTGGGGGAACAGTCCTGGTAGACAGTGTTTCCGGCAAAGGTTCTACATTCACTATAAAGATTCCGCTTACACTTGCGATTATGGATGGAATGATTGTAAAAGTAGGCGGTTCAACCTATACGGTGCCTATTACAAGCATAAGGGAATCATTCAAGGTAAAAAAAGGCGATGTTATTACCGATCTTGACGGCAATGAGTTGATCATGGTAAGGGGCAAATGCTATTCCGTATTAAGGCTGCATGAGATATATAAAGTTGATACCAACGTGACGAATATTTCCGACGGAATAGTGATAATGACAGAAAATGACGGCGAAGTACTTTGCATCTTCGTAGATGAGTTGGTAGGCGAACAGCAGGTGGTTGTAAAGGCATTGCCGGAGTATATCACAAATATCAAAAAAGTAAGGGGGTTGGCGGGATGTACATTATTAGGCGACGGAAGCATTAGCTTGATACTCGATATTGCGGGCTTGTTTGAAAAAGGATAAAAGGAAGGAGTTGATGAAATGCCGCAAGTAATTGAAAACACTGTGGAAATGGAAGAGGATACCCAGAAAGGCAGGTTTTTGACTTTCTCGCTGGGACAGGAAAGCTACGGCATTGAAATTAATTATGTCACCGAAATCATTGGAATCCAGCCCATAACGGAAATACCCGAATTGCCTGATTATATAAAAGGCGTAATAAACTTGAGAGGAAAGATCATTCCCGTCATGGATGTAAGGCTTAGGTTTAAAAAGGAACCTAAAGAATATAATGACAGGACATGCGTGATTGTAATTGACATCAAGGATGTGTCTATCGGCCTCATAGTGGACAGCGTTTCAGAAGTTCTGACAATCCAGGAGAAGGACATTGTGAAATCCCCGAAAATGAACAAAGATTTTAACAACAAGTACATAAAAGGAATCGGGAAAACCGGAAGCGATGTAAAGCTATTGCTCGATTGCGAAAAACTGCTTACAGAAAGCGAAATGGAAAATTTGGGTAACGAACTTTAGCAGCAGGATTTTTGGAAAATGTTACGAAAAGGAGTTGTTACAAATGAAATGGTTCTATAATCTAAAGATAAGCGCAAAAATACTTTCAGGTTTTATTATTGTAGCCTTGATTGCAGGAGTTATAGGGATAACAGGCGTAATCAGCATAAAAACCATTGATGAGAATGATCAGGCGCTGTATGAGCTAAACACCTTTCCGATCGTACAAATCACCAATATTCAAAATGCATATAACCAGATTAGGGTCGCAATAAGGGAAGCGATGTTAAACAAAGATACTTCAAAAACAGCGGGGTACATGAATTCCATCAGGGAAAACATTTCTGTTATGAAAAGTGAACTTGCGAATTTTGCGGGGACGCTGCAAACCGATGAAGGGCGAGTATTGGTGAAAGACCTTGAATCCGCGATAAATGAGTTTGAACCTTACCTGGAAGAGCTTATTGGTCTTGTCAATGCTAATAAAAATGATGAGGCATATCAAAATATGCAGGGTAAAGGCCTGGTACTTGCGGAGAATATTCAAAATCCCATTGAGGAGCTAGTAAACATCAAGGTGGAGATGGCAAGACAAAAAGCTGATGAGAATAAGGATGTTGCAAGCCAGTCGACAGTAATTATGATTGTTTTGTTTGCGGTCGGCATAGGAATTGCGATTGGCGCAGGAATTTTAATCTCGGGCATGATCAGCAAGCCTGTGAGGAAATTGAACGAAATTGCAGGCAAAATTGCACAAGGAGACCTGAACGTATCCGTAGACATAAATACAAAAGATGAGGTAGGCGAACTGGCAGGTTCGTATAGGGAAATAATCGCGGCGGTTAAAACGCTTTTGGACGAAACCGGAAAACTGGTGCAGTCGGCCCTGGAAGGGCAACTCTCCGCCAGGGGGGATGTGTCCGCAGTAAAAGGGGGTTACGCGGAAATCATTAGGGGATTTAATAATACCCTCGATGCAATCGTGGTTCCATTGACCGAAGCGCAGGAGGTAATGAGAAGAATTGCCGTAAATGACTATACATTGGAAATCAAAGGCCAATACAAAGGAGACCTCAAGGAATTTGCCGACTCTATAAATGCGGTGCATGAGAGATTGTTGAGCCTTCTCGACGTAGCCATCCGCGTTTCAAAGGGAGATACGAGCAGGCTGGATGAATTCAAGAAAGCGGGGAAACGGTCTGAAAATGATAAGTTGCTGCCCTCCTTCACGGCAATGATGCAAGCGATTGAGGACCTCATAAATGAAGTGAACAAGCTTACCGGCTTCATGCTGGAGGGCGAAGTGAATGCAAGGGGAGACGACAGCAAGTTTGAAGGTGGTTACAGGGAGATTATCCAGGGTATAAATAAAACAATCGACGCCGTCCTCGGACCGATACAGGAAACTGCCAACGTGCTTTATGAAGTTGCTAAAGGCAACCTTCAGGTAAGCGTTAAAGGCGATTACAAGGGAGGCCACGCAAAGCTTAAGAATGCCCTTAATGATACGATAAAGTCCTTTAATGAAGTATTGAACGAAATCAATTCTGCCGCCCAGCAGGTAGCGGCAGGCGCAAAGCAGGTGTCCGACGCGTCGCAAGCGCTTTCACAGGGAGCATCCGAACAGGCGAGTTCTGTCGAAGAGCTGACCGCATCAATTGAGGAAATATCCGAGCAGACAAAGAAAAACGCGGCAAATTCCAACCAGGCCAACGAACTGGCCATGACAGCCAAGGATGCGGCCGCAAAAGGCAACGAACAGATGAAAGAAATGCTGAAAGCCATGAATGACATAAATGAAACTTCGAGCAACATATCGAAGATAATAAAGGTAATCGACGATATAGCTTTCCAGACCAATATACTCGCATTGAACGCGGCTGTGGAAGCGGCAAGGGCCGGCCAGCACGGCAAAGGCTTTGCGGTGGTCGCGGAAGAGGTTAGAAACCTGGCCGCCCGTTCCGCAAACGCCGCCAAGGAGACGACCATACTTATAGAAAGCTCGATTGAAAAGGCTGAAAGCGGCAGAAAAATAGCTGATGATACGGCTAGAGCCCTGAACATGATAATGGATGAGGTCACAAAATCGGCAACCCTAGTAGGCGAAATAGCGGCTGCGTCGAATGAACAAGCTACCGCTATTGCGCAGGTTAGCCAGGGAATAGCGCAAATTTCGGAGGTTATACAGACCAACTCCGCCACGTCGGAGGAAAGCGCCGCGGCAAGCGAGGAATTGTCAGGCCAGGCTGAAATGCTAAAGGAGATGGTAAACAGATTCAAACTTAAGAAAGCTGATAAATCCATCAACAACCTTGACGAACTTAATCCGGAAGTGATTAAAATGCTGGAAGATTTGGCGGAAAAGAAAAAAAAGGGCGTAGATGCCCCGGGTGAGAATTGTCAGAAGGAGGATTCGAAAAAAACGATTGTTCTAAGCGATAAGGAGTTCGGCAAATATTAACGGCAAGTGAAGTAGAAAATCAGAATATCAAGGTTCGGAAAGTCAAAAAACCAGGGAATCGGAGACTTAAAAGCCGGCAGTCCGGAGGAAGCAGAAATGCTTCCTCTCCGTTCCCTATTACAGACAGGTGGGGTTTATGCTAAAGATAACCAGGAAAGAATTCCGGCAGCTTGCCGGCTTTATAAAGGCCAATTACGGCATAAATCTTAAAGAAGAAAAGCAAGCCCTTGTGACGGGAAGGCTTGCCAATGTTTTATTGCAAAATAACTTCGATAATTTTTCCGATTATTATAATTACGTTATATCAGATAAAACCGGTGATGCGGTAATCACCCTTTTAAACAAGATTACCACCAACCATACTTTCTTTATGAGGGAAGCCGACCATTTTTTCTATTTCAGGGATAAAGTGCTTCCGTATCTGAAAAATAGCGTAAAAAACAATGATTTAAGAATATGGAGCGCGGGCTGCTCTACCGGGGAGGAACCCTATACCCTTGCAATGATTATCGATGAATTCTTCGGCAGGGAAAAAGCGCAGTGGGATACGAAGATACTGGCAACCGATATTTCGGTAAAAGCTCTTGAAACCGCTATCAAGGGGATATACAGTCCTGACAGGATAACACCGCTTCCGTCCAGATGGAAGATTAATTATTTCAAAAAACACGACGATTATTATATAATTGATGAAAAGATAAAAAAAGAAGTCATATTCAGAAGACAAAATCTCATGGATGAGAAATTTCCGTTTAGGCGAAATTTCCATGTAATATTCTGCAGGAATGTGATGATTTACTTCGACGCAAATACCAAGTCGGAGTTGGTGAATAAATTTTATGATTTGACCGAACATGGCGGGTTTTTGTTCATTGGGCATTCGGAATCGCTTAACCGCAGCGAAACCAGGTATAAATATGTTATGCCTGCCATTTACAGAAAGGAATAGAGGGAATAGTAAAGATGAATAAAAGTAAAAAAATCAAGGTATTGGTTGTAGACGACTCCCTGGTATTCAGGGAAGTATTATCAAGGGGCATATCTTCCGATCCGGACTTGGAAGTGGTAGCCGTAGCCAACGACGCTTTTGACGCCAGGGACAAAATTATTGAATATGAACCCGACGTTATGACCTGCGACGTGGAAATGCCCAAAATGAACGGCATTGAGTTCATAAAGAGGCTTATGCCGCAGTATCCGCTGCCCATTATTGTCGTAAGCAGCATCAGCAATATTGTGTTTGACGCCATGAACGCGGGAGCGGTTGACTTTATAGCCAAGCCTGACATGCATTATGCCGGAGGCCTCAAGGCATTCATTAACGAGCTGAACGCAAAAATAAAAACCGCTTCAACAGCAAACCTGTCACATTGGAAAAACAACGAAATTCCGCCGAAAAATATCGGCAGGGCCAACGTGGGCGCAAGCAGGGCGTTAATAGCAATCGGGGCTTCAACCGGGGGCACGGAAGCCATCTACAGTATTCTGCAGCGCCTGCCTGAAAGCGTGCCGGGAATTGTTGTGGTCCAGCACATACCTCCGGTTTTCTCCCGGATGTATGCGGAAAGGCTGAACAGTACAACCTGGTTCCAGGCAAAGGAAGCAGAGACAGGTGATTTTATCGAAAGCGGACGGGTATTGGTCGCTCCCGGCGATAAGCACATGAGGATTAAAAAAGCGGGCGACAAGTACAAGGTGGAATGCTTTAAGGGGGAAAAGGTAAGCGGGCATTGCCCTTCGGTCGACGTCCTTTTTGAATCGGTCGCGAAAGAAGCGGGAAGGGAAGCTATCGGCATAATCCTCACGGGAATGGGCTATGACGGGGCAAAAGGATTATTGTCCATGAGAAAAAACGGCGCAAGGACTATCGGGCAGGATGAGAAATCGTCCGTGGTATATGGGATGCCTAAAGTGGCTTATAGTATCGGCGCAGTCGAGAGACAGGCATCGCTTGACGATATACCGGGTATCATTTTTTCAATGCTTGGGTGATAATTACGGACCAAAATAAAAACAAGGTGACCTAACATGGCAAATTAATGCTATACTTAGGTGTAAGGAATAATTTTCCCGGTTGAAATGTACTTAACAAAAAAGCATGGGAGAGTGCCCGATGGAAAAAGAAGAAATGTTTGTTAACAACCCGCGGCTGATGAAACAGGTCCGGTTCATTGTAGAAATTGACAAGCTGAAGCAGGTGCTGAGGCAGAATGTAGTTACCGGTTCAAACAGGAATGAAAATGACGCGGAGCATTCCTGGCATCTTGCGGTAATGGCCTTCCTGCTGTCCGAGTATTCGGCGGACAAGAGCATTGATATATTAAAGGTCATAAAAATGGTCCTTGTCCATGATATTGTGGAAATCGACGCCGGGGATACTTTCTGTTACGATGAGAAAGGGTACGAAGGCAAGGAAGAACGGGAACGCAAGGCAGCAGAACGTTTATTTGCCATCCTGCCTTCAGACCAGGCGCAGGAAATGATGGAATTATGGAGAGAGTTTGAGGAACTGGACACGCCGGAATCAAGATTCGCGGCATGTCTGGACAGGTTCCAGCCTCTTCTGTTGAACTACAATACAAAAGGACATACGTGGCAAAAGCCCGGCGTAACAAGTGAAAAAGTCTTGAAGCGCAATGAACTGCTTAAGAAAAATGCGCCCGGGCTTTGGGAGTACGTTTCGCACGTTGTCAGGGATTCGATCCGGAAAGGGTACCTGAAGGAGAGTAATGGATGAAAAAGGCGTGGATGCTGCTATTTCTGATCCTGTTGGTTTCGTGTTCCACGACCGGCAGCCAGGCGCCTGAAGGTTTACATAAAGCAAACGCACAGGCGCAGGATTTGCCCGGGATTTCCGAAACTGCGGAAGAGACGGTCACGACAGGGGAAGAACCGGCATCAGCCGGACAGGTAACAGGTGAAAAATCAACATCATCCGGCGGCAGAACCGGCGCAAACCCGGAAGGACCGGGTAAAGACGCAGGGAAGAGCCTCAAACCCACACATATAAATAAAGATGGCAAAACCGTGGAAGAAAGAATTGGAACTCCCGAAGGCTTTGAAAGGGTGAAGGTGGAGGAAGGTTCGTTCGGTCATTATTTAAGGACGTTGCCGCTGAAACCTGACGGTACTAAAGTTCATTACTATAACGGCGGCATAAAGCCCGTGGACGTTCATGCGGCCGTACTGGATATCGATATTGGCACAAGGGACCTGCAGCAATGCGCCGACGCCGTTATAAGGCTGAGAGCGGAGTATCTTTATGGCAAAGGTCTTTATGACAAGATACACTTTAACTTTACAAATGGTTTCAGGGCTGATTATACGACCTGGATGCAAGGGAACAGGATAGCGGTGGAAGGCAATAAGGCCTACTGGGTAAAGAGAACGGGCTATTCCGACGATTACGAAAGCTTCAGGAGATACCTGGACATGGTGTTTGCCTATGCAGGCTCTCTTTCGTTATCAAGGGAAATGGAGAATATTCCTGTTGAGGGCATGCAGGCGGGCGACGTGTTTATTGAGGGAGGCTTGCCCGGCCATACCGCCATAGTATTGGATATGGCGGAGAACAAGGATACCGGTGAAAAGATATTCATCCTGGCGCAAAGCTATATGCCCGCCCAGGATATACATATACTCAGGAATCCGAGCGATGACGGTTTGAGCCCATGGTATTCCACCGGGTTCGGAAACGTGCTGGACACCCCTGAATGGCAGTTTGACAAGGACCGGCTGTACAGGTTCAAAGAATAAAATTTCATTTATTTCAGGATAGGAGTGGATACTGTATGGACACAAATTTAAAATCTGTCGTGGAGAAGCGCATTTTCAGGACGATTGAGAATCTCGGGAAAAACAACATGCAGGCTTTGTATGTTGAATCAAAGGACCAGGTGACGAAGAAGGTTGCCGAATTACTGACGGAAGGGGACACGGTTGCCGTCGGCGGTTCAATGAGCCTGTTCGAGTGCGGCGTGATAGACCTTTTGAGATCAGGAAAATACAAGTTCCTGGACAGGTACGGAAAAGACTTGTCCAGGGAGGAAATGGAGCAAATATACAGGGAATCGTTCTTTGCGGACGCCTATATCTGCAGTTCAAACGCAATAACGGAAAATGGGGAGTTATACAATGTAGACGGCAATTCAAATAGGGTGGCGGCCATCTGTTACGGCCCGAAGTCGGTAATCATTGTCGCCGGGTATAATAAAATCGTCAAAGATATTGATGATGCAATAAGGAGGGTTAAAACAATCGCCGCGCCGGCAAATAACGCAAGACTGTCCCATGAAACGTATTGCAGGGAAAAAGGCGAATGCATGTCGCTGTTGTCAGGCAACGCTTGCATGGCAAGCGGCTGCTCCAGCCCTTCGCGGATTTGCTGCAGCTACGTGGTATCCGCATACCAGCGGAAGAAAGACCGGATAAAGGTAATTATCGTGGGCGAGGAACTGGGTTATTAAGGCTGCTGATATGCACCCGGAGGAGAAAAGGTATTATGCGATTTGTAACTTATATGTTGAATAACATGGTAAAATACGGCGTATTAAGGGATGAAAAAACACTGGTTCCCATCGGTGAGCTGCTGGATGGAGAATTAAACGAAATACCGGCAACGCTTGCCGATTTTATCGAGGCGTCTGATGACCGGATTATACATGCCATGAAGGAAAAGCTTAAAGGCGCGAAGTTATCGTCAATACCCCTGGAAGACGTAAAGATCATGGCTCCGATCCCGTATCCCCGGCGAAATATAATATGCCTGGGCAAAAACTACGCCAGGCACGCGCAGGAGGTTGCCGGAACAATAAAGGGAGGCGGCGATATGCCCAGGGAGCCGGTTTATTTTTCCAAGTTTGCCTCACCTGCGATCGGTACGGGCGACTATATCATGGCGCATGAAAGCGTAACGTCCTGCCTTGATTACGAGGTAGAGCTCGCGGTTGTCATGGGCAAAAACGGCAGGGATATTAAAAGGGACGAGGCGGAAGATTATATTTTCGGGTATACCATTATAAACGACGTAACGGCAAGGGACCTGCAAATGGCGCACGGACAATGGTTCAGGGGCAAAAGCCTGGATACTTTCTGTCCCATGGGGCCCTGCATATTGCACAAGTCGGAGGCGCCGTTTCCCGTGAAGCTTAATATTTCCTGTAGCGTTAACGGCGAGCTGCGGCAATTTGCAAACACCGGGGACATGACTTTTGATATAGCGTATATTATCACCCAAATATCAAGGGGCATTGAGCTGAAAGCCGGGGACATTATAGCCACGGGTACGCCGCAGGGAGTGGGAATAGGCTTTGACCCGCCGCGATACCTGAACCCCGGGGACGTTGTTTCCTGCGCAATCGAAAAAATCGGAACGCTTACAAATATAGTAAAATAATAATTTTCCTGCCGCGGCGGCATATCCGAACAGCCGGATGTAAAAATCATGAAGCCGGATTTAAGATATAAAAATCATGCAAAAGGATAAACTATTATCGACAAAATACAAAGGAGGAATATTAATGGCTCTTGTCCCTTGGAACCCTTTCAGGGAAGTCGATAATATAGGCAGGGAAATAAGCAGTTTCTTTGATTTTCCGTCAAGATTCTTCGGAGGATACAATTCTCCCAGGGTGGATGTTTACCAGACGGAAAATGATGTGGTGGTAAAAGCCGAAATACCCGGCGTTTCAAAGGAAGACCTGAAACTATTCATTGATGACGATTCCGTCAGGATATCGGGACAGACAAAGAAGGAAAAGGAATTCAGCGATGAAAATGTTTACAGGAGTGAGCGGTATTACGGGAGCTTTTCCAGGACAATTCCGCTGCCGGTGGAGGTTAAATCAGAAAATGCCAGGGCTGAATACAAAGACGGGATTCTTTCAATAACGGTGCCAAAATCGGAGCCTTCCAAAGCTAAAGGAAGGAAAATAGATATACAGTGAAAAACAACGGCTTCTCCATCACAGTGTTGAAAAAATCGGGGAATATCCTTAAAAAATTCATGTTGACCTTTATGGTGAACTGTTATAAAATTCGAATCAACTAAATAGCGATTGAGTTTATTACCATATACTCATGGACAAAAATATGGCGGGTGCTTGAAAGAGTGCCTCATTTTTTTTGCAGGAGCGGGGTCATGCAATGAAGATTATAATAATTGGCGACGGTAAGGTGGGATACAGCCTTGCCGAGAATTTGTCAAAGGAAGACAATGACGTTACGATAATAGATAAAAACCCGGAAGCTTTGAGAAAAGCGAATGATTACCTTGATGTGAAGTGCATCAGGGGCAATGGCGTAAGCGCAAAAATACTGATGGAAGCCGGCGTAGCTTCAGCTGACCTGCTCATAGCCGCTACATCAAGCGATGAGATGAACATGGTATGCTGCCTGACCGGCAAAAAGCTTGGCGCGGACCATACGATTGCCAGGATTCGCGATCCGGAGTATGCAAGCGAACTTTCACTGCTGAAAAGAGAACTTGGGCTGGATATGATTATCAACCCGGAGTATGCCTGTGCCAATGAAATAGCGCGTGTGCTCAGGTATCCTTCCGCTATGAATGTTGAACCGTTTGCCAAGGGCCGCGTGGAACTGGTCGAGATAAAAGTGGTTGCAGGCATGCCTGTCGCCGGAATGAAGCTTATTGACATTTCAAACAAAATTTCATCTTCAATCCTGGTAGGGGCGGTGCTTCGGGATGATGAGGTCATAATCCCAAAGGGTGAATTTGTAATACGGGAGAAAGATGTAATATATGTTATAGGGCGGCCTCACAATGTGTTTGACTTCTGTGTGAAAGTAGGCCTTTATACTGAAAAAGTGAGAAATGTCATGATAGCAGGAGGGGGCAGGATAGCCTATTACCTGGCAAGGCAGCTGGCAGACGCGGGAATGAAGGCCAAAATCATTGAAAATGACAGGGAGAAATGCAGCGAACTTTCAGAGCTGCTCCCCAATACATTGATTATTAACGGCGACACTTCCGACGAGGCGGTCCTTAATTCTGAAAACCTGTATGATATGGACGCATTTATATCCGTCACGGGGCTGGATGAAGAAAACCTCATTTCCGCGCTGTATGCAAAACAATGCGGCGTGCACAAGGTTATAGCAAAAATTGACAGGATTAATTTTTCATCAGTTATAAAAAACCTGGGCATCGACTGCATAGTAAATCCGAAACAGAGTACGGCAAACAGCATTACCAGATATGTCAGGGCGCTGAAAAACGCGATGGGCAACCCGGTGGAAACCTTGTACAAGATAATTGACGAGAAAGCCGAGGCGGTTGAGTTTATTGCTGCCAAACCCACAAAGTTTCTGAATGTGCCGCTAAAAGACCTCAAGCTTGCGAAAGGCGTTTTGGTGGCGGCAATCGTCAGAAAAAACGAGATAATTATTCCCCATGGAAAGGATTCGATCAGGCAGGGCGATGATGTTATTCTCATCACAAAAGACAAGCATTTTTCGGATTTCAATGATATTATTGTTTCCATGGAGGAATGACGCATGAACTATAGAATGATACTCAGGAGCCTGGGAAGGCTCTATTATATTGAAGCCGCCTGCATGTCGCCGTCATTGGCGGTTTCCCTGGTATACGGACAGGATGATTTCAAGGCGTTTATAGCTACAATGGTTCTATTGCTGGCGGCCGGGCTTGTCCTGAACCTGGTAAAACCTGCAAATCATGATATTCATACCAGGGATGGCTTTGCAATAGTGTCGCTGGGTTGGATATCCGTGTCGTTTTTCGGAGCGCTTCCGTTTATTTTCAGCGGCGCTATACCTTCTTTTATTGATGCTTTTTTTGAGACCGCCTCCGGTTTTACGACTACAGGAGCTTCTATTCTGAGTGAAGTAGAAACTCTGCCTAAGGGCATTCTGTTCTGGAGAAGTTTTACCCATTGGGTCGGCGGTATGGGAGTGCTTGTTCTTGCATTGGCAGTTATGCCGTCCGTAAAAGCGAGTTCCTTTCATATCATGAAAGCTGAAAGCCCCGGGCCTGATGTTGAAAAGCTTGTGCCAAAGCTGGGGCGTACGGCAAAAATCCTTTATATAATTTATTTCTTTATGACTGCTGTTCT
>JBLNDI010000048.1:0-10791 GCA_050261495.1 Bacillota bacterium | reverse complement strand
CCAAAAAGCTTTAATGTAGATTTTTGCAAAAGTAATTTCCACGTTTCTCATTTCCCCTAATTTGCAAAACTAATTTCCACTATCAATGATTTTGGGGTGGAATTAACTTTTTCAATTTAAGAGTGTTATATGCAAAAAACATAAATGCAAAAACTTATTGCAAAACACTGTGAACCTGTGTATAATATGATTTGCTGTTGTCCGTTATAAAAGCGAAAACAATACTTGGGGGTATAGCTCAGTTGGGAGAGCGCTTGAATGGCATTCAAGAGGCCAGCGGTTCGAACCCGCTTATCTCCACCACTAGAGAAAGCACGGAAAATCGTTGATTTTCCGTGCTTTATATCATTCACTTTCTAATCCATCCGTTTTTCTTCATTTGCTTGCTCGACTTTGCTATTGATTTTTGATGGGTATTTTTATCCAGGAGATACCCCGATTTATCGTTCACAAAGCGGTTTTCCTGCTGCTGGGCAACGTATTGTTCCCAGCGCTCACGAGGCAGGGAACCGTCGTTGAGCGCTGCAAGAACTGCACAGCCCGGCTCGGTTTTATGCCGGCAATTGGAAAACCTGCATTTCGCGAACAACTCTTCAACATCGTTAAATCCCACGCTGATGCTTTCGCCGGCTCCGAAAAGCCCAAGCTCACGCATACCGGGCGTATCAATAACCATAGCGCCGGAGGGCAGCATGAAAAGCTGACGGTGCGTCGTTGTGTGGCGGCCCCGGCTGTCATCCTCGCGTATAGCCTTGACAGCCATAACTTCTTTTTTCATCAATGCATTGAGCAGCGACGATTTGCCTACGCCGGACATCCCAAGGAAAACCACGGTTTTACCGGGCTGCAAATATTCGTCCAGTGAGTCCAATCCAAAGCCTGTGCAGCTGGAAATTGCATGTACCGGCACATCAGGCGCGGCTTTTTGAACTTCGACCAAATACTCTTTGCAATCAGGGACCAAATCAGCTTTTGTCAATATCACGACAGGCTGGCCGCCGCTTTGCCGTGCCTGGGTCAGGTAACGCATGATGCGGTTGATCTTGAAATCCTGGTTCAAGGACGTCAGGATAAAAACGAAGTCAAAATTCGCAGCAACAACCTGCTCCAAAACAGTCTTGACATACCCGGCCGCATGTCCCGAAAAATCGCTGCGTGAAAATTTGGACTTGCGGGGAAGCGTCCTAAGAATCTGGCTATCCCCGCTGAAATTATATTTTACCAGCACAAAATCACCCGTCGCAGGGAATTCTTCCGAACCGCCGCCAAAATAGCTGCTTGATTTCAATCTGCCAAAACATTCACCGTATTCGCATACGAGGGCATAACGCTCCTTGTGGACAGCGGTGACCCTTGCAGGTATCTGATTATCCTGCAGGGCGTCATTTGTTAAAAACATTTCAGGAGTAAATCCGTAATCCTCTAAATTCATTTTTCATCCTCCAAAACAGGTATAAAAATACCGCGGCAAGCAACCACAAATAGCTGCAAACCGCGGTTCGTTACAAGTAATGCAAGTGCTGAAACAAACACGGGCATACCTGTCCGTATGCCCGTAGAAGTCTACAGTATTAAGAAAGGTTACTCACTCGAAACGGCAAAGCAATAAAAGCGTCTATGCGCTTTGAAAAATTGCTCTGCCCCGATATTACGTTTTAGACGAAAACCACCTTAAAAACGACCGTCATTAAATAAAACACCCCTTTCGTCCTCCGCGAAGCAATTATATGCTGTCGCCAAGTAAGAGATTGAGCTAAGTATACCATCTCTTACATGAAAAATCAAATAAATGACGGAAAAAATAATAATTATTGATGGAGCCGATGATAACGGAGTTAGTTGAGCATACTGTATTTTTTCAGTTTATGAATAAATTTCCGGCGCGTGCAAAAACTAAATAAAAAATACTTGGGAAGAATTATTATGTTTAGATATATTTTAAAGAAAATTCGCTATTCATCTTTAAAAAATAAAAATAAGCGCATGCCTCATGATATCATGCCAGGTAAGAGCAGCGAACCAATATCGCCTGATTTGGGAAGAAACCTTGAAGTAATTAAAGGTATTTTGCACGACAGCAGCGATGTTACAATTCACGAGTTCAACTTCGGGCATGACAGAAGATTCAAAGGCGCCCTAATTTTTATCAATAGCATGGCAGATAAGGCAGAAATCCATAAAAACATACTGCAGCCTTTAATGTTTGGCGCATTACTGCTCAAGAATGATGAAAATATTGATTTTACCAAAATTGATACCATCAGAAGAGACTTAATTTCAATAACAGATAGCCAGAAAGTGGCGCGGATAGGCGATCTGCTTGACAGTTTACTGGAAGGGGCAACAATTCTGCTGGTAGATGGCGCAAAAGAGGCTTTGGCTATCAACCCCGGGAAGCGGGAATCCCGTACTATAGAAGAACCGTCAACAGAGGCTGTTGTACGCGGACCGAGGGAAGGCTTTAATGAAAATGTTAACCTGAGCATTGCTCTTATTCGCAGAAAAATTAAAGCTCCTGACTTATGCGTGGAAAAATTCATAATTGGCGATAAGTCAAAAACGGATGTATACGTTGTATATGTAAAAAGCGTGGCCAACCCGAAACTGATTGAAGAAATCAGAATACGGCTGGACAAAATAAAAATAGATGCGATACTGGAATCAGGATATATTGAACAATTTATTGAGGATAGCCCCTACTCCATTTTTCCAACAGTTTCAAACAGTGAAAAACCTGACAAGGTTGTGGCAAAAATACTCGAAGGACGTGCTGCCATTTTGGTTGACGGCACGCCTTTTGCCCTTGTTGTACCCATGGTGTTTATTGAAAGCTTTCAAAGCGTGGAGGACTATTATGCCAGGCCTTTTCTTGCAAGCTTTATGCGGATAATAAGGTTTTTGTCCTATATAATCAGCACTTTGGGACCTTCAATTTATGTGGCATTGACTGTTTTCCACCAGGAGCTGATACCTACCCAGCTATTGATATCTATAGCGGAAGGGCGTGAAAAGGTACCTTTTCCGGCAATATTGGAAGCTTTATTGATGATATTTACCTTTGACATTTTAAGAGAGGCAGGAGTACGGCTGCCGAAGCCGGTCGGGCAAACAGTCGGCATCGTCGGAGCCCTTGTGCTGGGCGAGGCATCCGTTGAGGCCGGTCTTATAAGTCCAATCATGGTAATTGTTGTATCTTCTACAGCCATTGCAAGCTTTGCTGTTCCGGCGCAGACTGATTCCGGAACGATACTGCGGTATATATTTCTTGTACTTGCCGGGCTTGCAGGCGGTTTTGGCGTAATCATGGGTCTTTTGATAACATTGCTGCATCTTGCATCTTTAAGATCTTTCGGAACACCATATTTATGGCCGATTGCACCGTTAAATTTTTCCGGCTTGAAAGATGTTTTTATAAGGATGCCGCTTTGGACAATGTCAAAACGTCCCAAGGCTATCATTTGGTCCGACCGGGATTCCTACAGCCAAAGTCCGGATTTAATGCCGTCGCCGTATAAGAGACAGTAATGATCCGAAATAAAAGGAGCGAGGCTGCAATGAGAAAAAAGATAAGTATAGCAATTAAGAAATTGATTTTATGCCTCTTTATGTTGTTTACCTTAACCGGCTGTTTAGGCGGAAGAGAAATAAATGATTTGGAGATCGTCATAGGAATGGGAGTTGATAAGGATGAGAACACAGGAAACATTTTACTGACGGCACAGGTGGTTAAAGAGGCGGAAGCGGGGAGATCGTCAGGAAAAGGTGGCGGAGGAGGAGATGACGAGGCATTTTGGAATGTCTCCAGCACAGGAAATTCTATTTTTGATGCTGTAAGGCAAATAACGCACAAGACAGGAAACAGGCTTTTTGTATCGCACAGTCAGGCGGTGATTTTTGGGAATGATATAGTTGAAGAGGGTTTGCAAAAATATATTGATTTCTTTTTACGCGCCCATGAAATGAGGCCTACCGCATTGATTCTTGTTGCCGAGGACCGGGCTTCGGACGTTATGGATGCCAAACCGGCGACTGAAAAGTTTCCTGCTATGCATATTGCAAAACTGGTCAAGAACTATGGTTTTACATCCCATTTTTATAAAGTGAATATGAAAGATTTCGCTTCATGCCTGATGAGTACTGCTAAAGCTCCGATAGCACCTTTGGTCGGAGTTTCGCAGGGCGAGGAGAGCAAGGATATTTATGTGTCGGGTATGGCTGTATTTAAAAAGGACAAAATGGTCGGCAAACTAAACCAGGATGAAGTCCGAGGCCTTTTGTGGGTGCTCGGTGAAGTGAAAAGCGGCGTGTTGCTTGTTCCTTCACCTAATAAGCAAGGAAACGCCGTATTGGAAATTATAAAAGCCAAAAGCAAGGTAACACCGGAAATAAAAGACGGTCAAATAATAATACATGTAAAAATCATAGAGGAGTCGAGCCTTTCGGAAAAGACTACAACCGAAAACCTGGCAACCACTTCGGCGATAAAAAAACTGGAGGAAGCTTCGGCGGAAATTATCCGGCAGGAAATAATGGCGGCCTTTGATAAATCCAAAGAATTAAAAGCCGATTTTTTTGGCTTCGGCGAAATGCTGCATAAAAAATATGGCAGTGAGTGGAAAGTTTTGAAAGCAAATTGGGATAATATATATCCTACTATAGAGTTAAACATTGGCGTTGAAGCAAAAATACGAAAAACCGATTTGTTGAAAAAACCGGCATCGCCAAGTGAAGAGGAGAAGTAATATGAGCATTGAAAAAGGAAAAATCAGCAGTTGGCAATTACTTTTCTTAATTGCTGGTTTTGTCCAAGGCTCGGGATTATTGATAGATTTTACAGTAGGAATAACCAAACAACAAACATGGATGGTTATATTAGCAGGATTGGCTGCAACAACCCCTTTTGTTCTTTCTTATGCAGCCCTTGCAAAAAGGTTTCAGGGAATGAATGCGGTTCAGATTAATGATATAGTGTATGGCCGTTTTCTGGGAAAAGCTGTGTCCATATATTATATTTATTTTTATTTTATAACTTTGTCTTTTAATATCCGTGATGTTGGCAATTTATATGCAACTTTTTTAATGCCGGACACGCCTTCTGTTTTCGTGCTGGCAATTTTTACTGCGACCTGCGCGTATGCTGTTGCCAAAGGCATAGAAGTATTGGCAAGGGTAAGCCATTTGTTTGTAGCTGCCGGGGTGTTTGTAATAATCAGCACATTCATTCTTTTGATTGACCAGATGGATTTCTCCAATCTTCTGCCGCTTTTTGAGCTGCCGTTTATAAAAATATTTCAGGGTATCCATATCGTGGCGGCCATTCCCTTTGGTGAAATACTTGTTTTCCTTATGATTATAGGGTCGCTGAATAAGACTGAGCATGCGGTTAAAAACACTTTTTTTGGATTATTAATCGGCGCTATAAGCCTTCTTATTATGGCTGTCAGAAATACAGCGGTGTTAGGCAATACACAAACCATATGGACCTCTACGTCGTTTCAGTCAATCCGTCTAATTGATATCGGGACCGTTTTAACAAGGATGGATTTTTTAATAGGTATTATACAGACGGTCTTAATATTTTTCAAATGCAGCCTTTTCTTTTATGCATTGGCAGTAGCGCTTTCACAATTATTCGGCTTAAAGTCATATATACCGCTGGTTTTACCTTTAGCCGGCATCGAGGTAATTATTGCCGCCACTGTTTACAAATCACCGGTAGATCATGCTATGATTACACAAAATGCGGGCATTATTTATACTGTTCCACTTATGTTTGTTATCCCGCCGTTGTCGTTGTTGATTGCGAAAATCCGCGGTTTGCCGAAACGTGAAAGGGGCAGGGGCACATGATATTTCTTCTGTTGATTTATGCTTTAATCATTATAATCAACGTTCCAGGGCTTATAAAGAGGGGGGAGCGGAGGGAGCTTGCAGCTTTTTCCATCCTGTATATCATTGCCTTTGCATTAGGTTTACTGTACGTTCTTGACATACCTATACCAAGTCCGATGAAAGCCCTGGAGCATATTATTGTTGATGTAATGGGCATAAAATATCCACAGCACTAGATGGATATATACATCTTATGCAGCAATTGGCGGCAGCGATGAAGAAATAATCAAGAAATACCTGTAAAAGGCGATATTTAAACGGAGAGTGGTAAGGAGTTATAGTTAAAAACACCTGGATAATATCAAAACACCTTTTTTGATTTCATCAGGTTCCAGGTGACCATATCCAATTAGCAGTTTGCTTTGATGCCGGTCCTTTTCTATGCAATGTCTTTCTACCGGAGTAATATATAATCCATTTTGCCGGCACTTTTCGATAAAAGATTTATCAAATCGCATACCGGGAAAATCAATAGCGACATGCAATCCGGCTGAATCTCCATATGCAATCCAATTACTGCCAAAGGCTTCTTTTAGTGACTCCAGCAATACCTGTCGGCGATGACCATATATTTTACGCATCTTCCGGACATGCCTGTCAAGCTTGCGAGTCCGCAAAAATTCCGCCAAAGCAGCCTGCTCGAAGGAAGGATTTTGTACATCCGTGTGAGTTCGCAGATTACGCCACCGTTTCTGGAGAGGATAGGGCAGAATTACATAGCCTATCCTCAGTGCTGGAAAGACTGCTTTGCTGAAGGTGCCGACATATATCACACGGTTCGGGTCCAGGGTGTAAAGCGGGGCAATGGGCTCGCCACCGTATCGGAATTCGCTGTCGTAATCGTCTTCAATGATATAAAGATCATTTTCTCTGGCAAAGCGAATCAGCTCAACGCGGCGTGACACCGGAAGAATTCCTCCCAAGGGAAACTGATGAGACGGCGTAACATAAATCGAACCTTTACTTTGACACTTTAGCAGGTAATCAGTTTGCATCCCGTTAGCATCAACCGGTATAGGAACAATGGAGCAGTTCTTGTTTATGAATGTGCCCAGCATTCCGATGTGACAGGGATCTTCAATCAATATTTGATTTCCGTCTCCGCATAAAATTTCTGCAACAAGATGCAGTCCATGTGTTGCGCCTGCGGTTATAAAAATATTATCCGGAGAAACCTTAAGACCCCGGATTCTGAATAACCAATTAGCAATTTCCGCTCGAAGACCGGGCAATCCCTCCGGTCCGATATAGCCAAAAGCCTCAAGAGTCAGTTCTTTGGAAGCCTTATACATAAGTTGCTGCCAAAGAAACCTGGGAAATAGCCTTAAGTCCGGTCTGCCCGTCTTAAAGCTAACAGAAATCGGCGGGGTTGCATGGCTTTCTATTTTTGATGATAATGTCTGTTCGGCCGTTTTAATGTATAAGCCGTCGGCAACCCGCGCAGCAGCTCCCTGCCGGCTTATAATGTAACCTTCCGCAATCAGCAAGTCATAAGCTTGGCAAACCGTATTGCGAGAAACATTCAGCGTCTTTGCCAGTTCCCTTGTGGATGGCAAATTTTCTCCGGCCTTTAGCTGCCCGGACAGCATCAATGTTTTTAGGGCCTGGTAAATTTGACGCCACAACTGTAATTCACTTTTTCGATTTAATTCAATACCCAACATAATGCTACCAACTGGAACTAAGAAATATGTGCTGTACTGGCCCTTTTAATGAGCCGGTGGTTTGAGTTAAATTATACCATCATGCATTAGAAAAGCAATGGATTGTTGGGGGTAATCAGAATGAATCAATTGAAAGGGAAATTATGCTTGATTTGTGCTTTTTCACTGGCAGGAACCAGCGTTATATCGGCCAGATTTGTTACAGGAAAGCTCGGTACTTTTACAATAACAGCAGTCAGCTTGTTCTTCGCACTTGTATTTTTGGTTCCGTTATGCAGAAAACAGATTGTCCTATACATTCAGCAAATGTCATTTCGCAATTTTCTTTTTTTGTCGCTTCAGGCCTTATGCGGTATTTTTCTGTTCCGACTATTTTTACTAAGCGGCCTTCATCATACCAGCGCCGGCGAAGCAGGCATATTAACCGGCGCGACCCCGGCTATAACAGCGCTTCTCGCTATGATTGTATTAAGGGAGCCGGTCTGCGGCAAAAATCTTGCCGGGATACTATGTACTGTGGGAGGTATTCTGATTATTCAGGGAGTGTTAGTGCCGGGGAACAGTATATCTTTGGAACATTTCGGAGGGAATATGCTCGTGCTTTGCGCGGCAGCTTGTGAATCTGCCTTCAACACGCTGTCACGCATTTCTGCCGTTAATGCGGAGACAGAACAGAAGGAACCTCTAAGTCCTATTGCACAAACAGCAATTGTTTCGGCCATTGCTTTGATTCTATGCCTGATTCCTTCAGCGTTTGAGAATCCCTTGAAAAAACTGCCTGGAATCGGTACAGCCGGTTGGATAGCTCTGCTTTGGTACGGCGTTTTTGTTACGGCTTTGGCTTTTATCTGCTGGTATGCGGGAATAAGACGGTGCGGTG
This sequence comes from Bacillota bacterium, assembly GCA_050261495.1. GTDB lineage: Bacteria > Bacillota > Clostridia > Acetivibrionales > DTU013 > JBMNKL01. The sequence continues at coordinate 2,355 of JBLNDI010000048.1, read as the reverse complement.
CATTCACGGCTGCGGCTTTCTCAGGTATGATGCCGTTTACCTCTATGCTTTTGTCGGTCGTAGTATTAGGTGAAAGTACCGATTACATGAAATGGTTGGGTGGTTTTCTTGTAATCATTGGCATGATTCTTATCAGGAACAAAAACACGGATACAACTTCCCCGGTATCGTTGGACCGCATAAAGGAAAGATTGTAATATCCGGAACAAGCAAAACGAACACTTTGTTCTCTTGCGTGAGACATGATAAAATATGGTATAAATTTGAAGCGTAAGATATGTGCGGTTTGCATTGCCGTGTGTCCATGGACAAAACGGTACAAAGCAAAGATTGACTTACTTCAGGAAACCGGGCAGGAATGATGACGGAGAAAGCAAGGGAAGATAGGATAGGTAGGACAGGGGGGCAGGTACATTGGCAAAAATAATTCTTGAAACTCCGCGGTTGATTCTGCGTGAGATGACACAATCGGATATATTGGATTTGTCTGCCATTTTGCAGGATGAACAGACAATGTATGCATATGAAGGCGCTTTTAGCGACGCCGAAACACAGGAATGGCTAAACCGCAACTTGAAGCGGTATAAAGAAGACGGCGTCGGGCTTTGGGCGGTTATCCTCAAAGACTCCGGCGCTATGATTGGACAGGCCGGTATTACGATGCAGGATGTGGAAGGCGAACGCGTACCCGAAGTAGGGTATCTGTTCAATCGTAATTATTGGCATAAGGGATATGCGACCGAAGCGGCCATTGCCTGCAAAGAGTATGGCTTTGCTGTACTCGGATATTCTGAAATCTTCACTATTATACGCAACATCAATATCCCTTCGATGAATGTCGCAATACGAAATGGAATGCTTATCCGCAAGCGAATTGTCAGGCACTTTCGCGGTGTGGATATGCCGCATTTTGTATTCAGCGCAAGAAGAGGATAACCGGTTGTCAATACTCGCAGCGGGCTTTTCCTTGCCAGGATTTGCCCTGATATGTTTTCTCGGACGGGGCATGTTGAGACAGTGGTATTGATGTCGTAATAATAGACTGCTTGAATACTTGAAAATACTAGGTTAATTAATGTAATATAGAAATTAATAATTCGATTTGTTTTGCCCTTTGATATGTGTTTGAGGGAACATATCGAAGGGTATTTTTGAGGGAGAAGACGAATAGGGAGATAGTTGAAAAGGAAAGTACTATTATGAAATATTGATAGTTTTGGAGGAATAAAAACGGTGGCAAAGGCACTTTGGGAAAACTGCATGTATCATTGTTCAGAATAATAATCGGTTAATTTGGAGGTGATTGGATGGGTGCAAAATTTGATCCAAATAATGTCGTTATAAAACTTTGCATGAGCGGGATGAGTTTGGAGGATAGTGGAAAAATTGAAGATGCCATCATGATGTTTCATAAAGCATGGAATGAAGCAGCAGACGACTATGAAAGGTTTATTGCAGCTTATCATTTAGCTCGTCAACAAAAGAGTATTACAGACAAATTGAAATGGATGGAAATATCTTTACAGTGTGCATTAAATATAAATGATGAAGATGTTAAGAGTGCATACTCAACTTTATATCTAAACATTGCCAAATGTTATGAGAAGTTGGGCGATTCTGATAATGCGAAAAAATATTATGAACTGTCAAATTCATATAAGGGTGCGCCTTCTGATGAAGGACCATTTTATCATGGAACAAAGGCAGATTTGCAGATTGGTGATTTACTGACACCGGGTGGAAATTCAAATTACAAACCCGATCTTAAAATGAACCACATTTATTTCACTGCTAATATCAATGGTGCCGGACTTGCAGCAGCATTAGCAAAAGGAGAAGGAAGAGAACGCGTTTATATAGTAGAACCAACAGGTGAATTTGAAAACGATCCAAATGTTACTGACAAAAAATTTCCTGGTAACTTAACGCGTTCTTATCGATCAAAAAAACCTTTAAGAATAATTGGTGAAGCAACTGAGTGGGCGAAACTAACAAACAAGGAGAGGCAGGAATGGCGCGAAAATTTGGTTAAAAACAAGAGTGAAATTATTAACTGAGCGAATTCCATATTATTGATGACCAGTTTCCAAGAACACCGGCATCAATAATGACCACTCAGGCCACGTTGAGTCAATAGTATTAATGTCAAGAGTAGAAAAATAGTAGGACTGATGCATATATTTCAAGTTGAAAATCTGTATTGTTGTCGTGTTAATGTAGTAAAATGAAAGAAATGAAAGACCAGCTAATAAAAGTCAAGAGCTTTTTAGAAAAGATATGAAGAATTTTTTGAAGTTCCTGATTTGAAAAAAGTGCATAGCAATAAGACCACCCAGGAGAAGTTGACATAAAATA
>JBLNDI010000047.1:0-7557 GCA_050261495.1 Bacillota bacterium | reverse complement strand
TATGCGGTAAATTTGGCTGGAAAATTTTATTCCAGTTTGAGGTAAAACTTTGAGGGGAAGCAGAAATGTGGAACCTTGAAATATATAAAAATTAAGCTCTCTGAGTTTTCGAGAGCGTACTGACAATAAACTGAGGGGTACCAAACTCTCTTATGGGATTTACCTTTAAAACATCCAGACTCTCTATATTGGAAATTCCCGAATCAGCATATTTGTCCAATAAGGCGTCCAAAACTGCTGCTGCTTTTTCCCCATATTTAGCAAAATAATTTCGCTTTTTTACCTTATTTGCCCTTTCACGCCTTGTTAAAGGTGGTTGGTCAAATGCAATATGACATAGTAAATCAAACGGGTCAAATTCACGCCCGATTTGTTCTTGTAATTCCTCAATTAAGACGCCTTGTTCAGCAAGCTCGTCTAGAATGACCTGTTTACGTTCCGCGCTATTCCAAACACGTAAAAAATCATGTAATGTAGCATATTTACTCAAAACATTTCGTTTTGTATAATCTGTAAGAGATTCCGTAATCAGTTTTCCGTTTTTATCAATATACTGAACTCTTTGCTTTAAAACAGATACCTCAACATCTGCCACATAGTATTTTCTGCGCTTGCCAAAATCGTTATCAATGGTATAGTCTTTAAGATCTTCTCTTAAAAAATCGCTATTGGTATCAGAATCTTGTATATTACCATTTTTATCTGGTTTATATTCATCATCCTGTTCACAGGGTCCATCAAAGTCAGGATCAGCAAACAAGCGCGTAGCATCTCTAAAATCAAAAATAGTAAAAAATACTTTCCCTAGATCTTCACGAATCCGGGTGCCACGTCCAATTATTTGCTTAAATTCAGTCATACTGTTGATGTTGGTATCCAATACTATATATTTGACTGTTTGTATATCTACACCAGTCGTCAGCAATTTTGACGTCGTTACTAAAACAGGATATTTGCTAGACACATCGCGGAAATTGTCAAGCTGTTTTTTTCCTATATCATCATCACCAGTAATTCGCATCACATAGCGCTCATCTTCTTTTACCAAATCGCTGTTCTCGTTAATTAATGCTTGACGCATACGATCAGCGTGCTCAGTATCAACACAGAAAAAAATGCTTTTATCCATTCGAGCATTGTGAGATTTCAAATAATTAGAAACCACTTTCGCCACAACTTTAGTACGTTGCTCTAATACTAATTCTCGGTCAAAATCGGTAATGTTATATTCGCGATCTTCAATTATATTTCCGAAACGGTCAGTCTGCCCAAGATAAGGTCGAAAGCCTTCGACATCCTTATCAAGCAATATACGAATCACACGATAAGGAGCTAAAAAGCCATCTTCAATACCTTGTTTTAGCGAGTATGTATATACAGGTTCCCCAAAATAATCAATATTAGATACATCTTTCGTTTCTTTAGGCGTTGCTGTTAAACCTATTTGTGTAGCAGACTTAAAATATTCCAACACCTCTCGCCATTCACTATCAGCTTTGGCGCTACCACGGTGACATTCATCAACAACAACTAAATCAAAAAATTCCGGACTAAATTGACGGAAAATATCCTTGTCGCCTTCACCTGTAAGCCCTTGATAAATAGCTAGATATATTTCATATGATTTATCCACATGTCTATTACGAATAATTGTCATTTTCTCTTTAAAGGGAGCAAAATCATTGGTATAAGTCTGGTCAATAAGGGCATTTCGGTCTGCTAAAAATAGAATACGTTTTATTATACCCGCTTTCCAGAGCCTCCAAATAATTTGAAACGCCGTGTATGTTTTGCCGGTTCCGGTTGCCATTACAAGTAATACTCGATTATTTCCTTTAGCAATAGATTCAACAGTGAGATTAATTGCATTTAGCTGATAATACCGCGGTTGCTTATCAAGCCTTTCAATATAATAAGGCTCTGTAATAACCTTTTCTTGCTCTTCATTAATTCCTTTGTATTGCTTATACATCATCCATAATATTTCAGGAGAAGGAAAATCAGATAGAGCTAAAATTGTTTCACGGTTATTGTCTACACTATTGCGATTGTGAAAAGTAAAACCGTCACCATTTGATGTAAATACAAATGGAACACATAATTGCTCTGCATAATCTAATGCTTGCTGCATTCCATCCGATATTGTATGATTATTATCCTTTGCTTCAATAATAGCAATGGGAATGTGTGGTTTATAGAAAAGGACGTAATCCGCATATTTAGCTTTTTCTCTCTTATAAGACCCACCGCGAGCTATAATTCGTCCTTTTGTGATAGCATATTCTTCGCGTATTTGAGCATCAGTCCACCCAGCAGCTTTAATAGCTGGAGTTATAAATCTTGTACGTATTTCTTGTTCAGTAAGTGATCTCTTGTCCATTTCCTCCCACACAAAATAAATAATTTCAATTTACTGTTTTCATTATTACTTGAGCATCTTACGGTTTTTCGCATCCTTCGATATCGTCCATGTCAAACCCAAGCTAAATTCACCTTTTATCCAACGCAACTCTCATAATACTCGTAACTCTGCGTAAGAATATTTTCCATTTTTCAACTACATGTTTCCACGTTTAAGTGCTTCACTATAGTCACTTGACAGAATACAAATTATCAATTTCCATTATATGCGAGAAAACAAATATTTTCAATATGCCTGTCGCGGATATTTAGAATCTCTTGCATCTGCTTTCTCTATTGATTGTCGAAGCTCATAACGCAATAAAATAAACGCGGTACAGAGACAGAGGCTTTACATACCTCCCTGCCGCGTTTCATACTACTTCGCATTGCTTACTTTATTGCATTTCTTATTACTTCACCCTACTTATTCCTATACCCATGCGCCTGCTCGAGTACCATGTCCTTGACCTTCATCAGCCTGGTTAGGTTGCCGCGTTCGTTCTCGTCGAGCTTCATTACGATGTACTTTATCGTTTCCTCGAGGTTCGGTATCAGGACGTATTCCAGCGCGTTTACGCGGCGGCGCGTTTTTTCAATCTCGTCTGCCAAAAGCTGCGCAGATTTTTCAAGCTCGGCAAGCTTCAGAAGGGTTGGCGCCAGCTCCGACAGCGCGGTGATCGCCCTGTCCAGTTCCCCGGATGTGTTTGCGAAGCCGTAAGGGAAAATATCCTCTTCGCTGCCCGTCTCGACTTTAAATTCCAGCACGGGCACGTCCACGCTCATTATGTTGCGGCTGGACGCTTCCAGTTCTATCTTCCGCTTGGGATACATCAGCGCTTCCTCAAGAATCTCCGCGCTCATCTCTGCTCTTGCCATGACAAAACTGGAATGGACCTCCGCCATCTTCTTTTCGACTTCCTCGCGCAGCCTCTTGTTTTCCCGCACTATCTCCAGGAACCTTTTCATCAATTCATCGCGCTTGTCTTTTAAAAGCTTGTGCCCTCTCCTCGCCGTCCTCAGCCTTCTTTTCAGGCTTGTGAGAACCATCCTGGTAGGGCTGACGTTCATTCGGGCCATCCTGTGTCACCTTCCCTCAGGCCTCTTTAGGCAGGTACTTGTCTATATACTCCTGCTTGATACGCTTAAGCTCGCCGACAGGAAGTATGGAGAGCAGCTTCCAGCCCAGGTCCAGTGTCTCCTCTATCGACCTGTCTTTCTCAAAGCCCTGCGAAACATATTGGGCTTCGAATTCGTCGGCAAACTTCGCATAAAGCTTGTCTATATCGGTAAGAGCCGCTTCGCCCAGGATGACGGCCAGTTCCTTAGCTTCCTTACCCCTGGCATAGGCGGCAAACAACTGGTTCATCGTATTCGCATGGTCCTCGCGCGTTTTCCCGACGCCTATACCTTTATCCTTCAAGCGCGACAAGGACGGCAGCACGTCTATGGGAGGCGTGACGCCTTTTTTGTGGAGCTCACGGCTCAGGATGATCTGCCCCTCCGTAATGTATCCCGTGAGGTCGGGTATTGGATGCGTCTTGTCGTCCTCAGGCATCGTAAGTATGGGTATCAGCGTTATACTTCCGGCAAAACCTTTTTTGCGGCCGGCGCGCTCATACATTGTCGCCAGGTCGGTGTACAGGTAGCCGGGATACCCGCGCCTGCCCGGGACTTCCTTCCTCGCGGCGGAAACCTCGCGGAGGGCTTCGGCGTAATTGGTTATATCGGTTATGATAACGAGCACATGCATGTCTTTCTCAAAAGCAAGATATTCCGCAGCGGTCAGCGCCATTCGCGGGGTAGCTATACGTTCTACCGCCGGGTCATTTGCCAGGTTCATGAAAAGAACCGCTCTGTCGATGGCGCCCGTTCTTTTGAAGTCGCTGATGAAATAATCGGCTTCTTCAAAGGTTATACCTACGGCACCAAACACAACCGCAAACTTGCTCTCTGTTCCCAGAACTTTTGCCTGGCGGGCTATCTGTGCTGCCAACTGGGCGTGCGGTAGGCCCGCTCCCGAGAAAATAGGCAACTTCTGCCCGCGCACCAGCGTATTCAGCCCGTCGATTGCGGAAATGCCTGTTTGTATGAACTCCGACGGGTAGTCGCGCGCCGAGGGATTTATAGGCACGCCGTTTATGTCGAGCCTTGCATCGGGAATTATATCCGGTCCGCCGTCAATAGGCCTGCCCAGCCCGTCAAACACGCGCCCCAGCATGTCAATGGATACGGGGAGTTCCAGCCCTCTTCCCAGGAAGCGCACTTTGCTGTTTGATAAATTTATGCCGACAGCGTTTTCAAACAACTGGACCAGCGCGTTTGAACCGTCGACTTCCAGCACCTTGCAGCGGCGGATTTCGCCATTATACAGTTCAATTTCCCCGAGTTCGTTATATGTCACGCCTTCAACATTCCGGACCAGCATCAAGGGCCCGGCAACTTCGGCTATGGAACGGTATTCCTTCAGCATGTCATTCAACCTCCCTTGCAAGCAGCGCATCCATCTGCTCGGCCAATTCCTTTTCAATAGCGCTGTATTCTTTGTCTATCCGGTCCGCCGGCACATACTTGGCACGCCCGATTTTTTCCCTGACAGGGAGGCTGAAAAGCTCTTTCAAGTCCACTCCCTTTTTTATCGCGTCCTGCGACATATGGTAGTAGGTAAGTATCAATTTCAGCATCCTGTATTGCTTTACAAACGGCGTATAAGTATCCACCTCGTGGAACGCGTCCTGGTGCAGGTAATCTTCGCGGATGGAACGCGCAGTTTCAAGCGTGACCCTATCCCTGGAGGACAGGGCGTCGATGCCGACAAGCCGCACAATCTCTTCAAGCTCGGCCTCTTCCTGCAGTATCTTCATCATTTCTGCGCGGTAATCGTTGTAATCCTTCGATATATTTTTGGCGTACCAACCGCTCATCCTGTCCGAATAGAGCGAATAACTGGTCAGCCAGTTGATAGCGGGGAAATGTCTCCGGTATGCCAAGTTGGAATCAAGTCCCCAGAACACCTTGACTATTCGAAGCGTCGCCTGTGTAACCGGCTCTGAAAAGTCGCCGCCCGGAGGTGAAACGGCGCCGATTGCGGTTAATGATCCCGTGCGCCCTTCCGAACCAATAGCGACGACCTTCCCGGCGCGTTCGTAAAATTGGGCGATACGCGATGAAAGATACGCGGGATAACCTTCTTCACCGGGCATTTCTTCGAGCCTTCCCGACATTTCACGCAGCGCTTCCGCCCAACGCGAGGTAGAGTCGGCAAGAAGCGTGACCGAGTAACCCATATCCCTGAAATATTCCGCAATGGTTATTCCTGTGTAAATGGAAGCCTCACGCGCGGCAACAGGCATGTCGGAAGTATTTGCAATCATGACCGTTCGCTTCAAAAGAGGCTCTCCGGATTTCGGGTCCTTCAATTCCGGGAATTCCATCAAAACGTCCGTCATTTCATTCCCACGCTCGCCGCACCCGATATATACAACAAGGTCGGCGTCGGACCATTTTGCCAGCTGGTGCTGGACGACCGTCTTGCCGCTTCCGAACGGACCCGGAATAGCGGCGACGCCTCCCTTTGCTATGGGAAACAGCGTATCTATTATTCTCTGGCCGGTAACCATAGGCTCGTCCGGCGGCAGTTTCTCCTTGTACGGCCTTGCCTTGCGCACCGGCCATTTCTGCATCATCGTAATGTTTATTGTCGTTCCGTCGGCCGTTTTGACTACCGCCACGGTTTCCTCGACAGTGAATTCCCCTTCGTATATCGATTCGATTTCACCTTCAATTCCCACCGGCGCCATGATTCGATGTTCAAAAATGCTGTTTTCCTGGACCGTTCCTATGATATCGCCGGCGGTCACCTTGCTGCCCGCAGCAACAACCGGTCTGAAATGCCATTTCTTTTCCCTGTCAAGCGCGGGAATGCTTACCCCGCGGGTTATATTGCTGCCTATGGATTTTCTCATGGTTTCCAGCGGGCGCTGGATCCCGTCGAATATATTTTCCAGCAATCCCGGGCCCAATTCCACACTGAGCGGCTCTCCCGTGGATACCACCGGACTGCCCGGGCCTAAGCCGGACGTTTCCTCGTATACCTGTATGGACGCCCTGTCGCCATGTATTTCCAGTATTTCACCAATGAGTTGCTGCTCGCTGACACGCACCACGTCAAACATGTTGGCGTCATGCATTCCTTCGGCTATGACCAAAGGTCCGGACACCTTGCTTATTCTTCCCTGGCTCAAACATTATCCCTCACTTTCAGTTTGCCTTAAAAAAGCCCAAGAGCTAGCCTGGCAAGCCCCAAGGCAATGTATTTATTCTTCCCGGAAAAGGATATCGGCTCCGACCGCCTTTTCGACACATTTTTTCACGCCAAGCATACCCATTCCTGCATTCCCCTGGATTCCGGGAATGGGGATCACGGCCGGAAAACGCTTGTCCCGGTACTGATTGATTTCATTTTCAATGCAGGCGGCTGTCCGCTCGGTGACGTAAATCACGGCATACCGGTCGGCAGCCAGCTCGGATAGCACACGTGCGGCCTGTTCCTTGTTTTCAACCGGGAAAACAGAGAACCCGAGCGCTTTAAAGCCTAGAACCGCATCTTTTTCACCGATAACACCTATTTTATACATATCCCTTGCGCAGCCTTTCCCGGATCATTTCCGTCGGCAGCCCGTTTATCCTGCCCGTCATAATGATCCTGACATTTTTGATTTCGGTTTCCTTTGCAAACAGGTAAGCCATAACCGGCTCCACGCCTATCGTAACCATCCTTGCTTTCCGGATGTGGTCCATGAGCAGATCGTCCATGAGCTTTTCAAGCATCGAGCTGCTTTTATCGGCCTTGCAGCTTTCCCAACCCTTCCGTACAGCTTCGCAGTACCTGCTTCCCCTGAATTTATCTATAAATGCATCCACAAAAGCATCAACGGATTCCCCGCCGTATTCCAGGTATGCATCTTCGGGGATTGATCCGCCGGAAAGCAGCAATTTCCGTATAAAAGCCGCGGGTTTGCCCAAAAGCATTGCCCGCATGTACATCTTTATATTGGTTGTATCAATAATAATCTCCGCAGTTTCCTTTAGATAAGGGCTGTCAATACCCCCGATATCCGACGCCAACTGGCGGAATGACGCCCTGTCAAGCAGGAG
>JBLNDI010000046.1:0-48054 GCA_050261495.1 Bacillota bacterium | reverse complement strand
GCCTTGGCTGTACTCATGTCAATTACTTCGATGGCTGCCTGTGGAAAGGCAAAGGATACTTCCGGCGACACTGCCGCTGAGAAAACCGCCGCAGACAGCGGAAGTTCCACTGAAAACGTTTCTGCCGACACCGGCGACGCAGATGCGCCCGACATTTCCAAGGAAGTTGAACTAAAATGGATGTATCATGGCAGCACCGTTACAAATGACAAGGAAATAATGGAAAAGATCAACGCCTACCTGAAAGACAAAATCAATGCCAAGCTGAAAATGATCTGGTGTTCCTGGGCGGACTTTGATGAGAGAGTACAGCTTGCCATTAACGGAGGCGACCCGATCGACATATATTTCACCTCTTCCTGGACTCCCAACAATGAATATGCCGCAATGGCAAAAAAAGGCGCGTATGTACGTCTTGACAACCCGGAGAATAATCTTCTTGAGAAATACGCTCCCAACCTCTTTAGCGCTCTTCACCCTCTCCTTGCGGAGGGAGCTTTGACCGAGGGAAGCGAAGGCATGGGTATTTATGCTATTCCTACTTATAAAGAAATCGCACAGCAATACACATGGGATATTAATGCTACCCTGCTTAAGAAGTATGGTTATACCCCGGACGATGTCAATGACTTTTACGAACTCGGCCCCATTTTTGAAAAGATAAAGCAGGGAGAGGGCAAGGACTTCTATCCATTTAACCCTGAACCTGCAGTCCTGGAGAGAATGGTCAACAGCAACGACTATGTTGATAACACCCTGCTGCTGACATATGAGTTTGACCCTGTAGACCCCAGCAAGTCCGGAACCGAAATAAAGAGCAGGTATGAGACCCCGGGATATAAGAAATTTGTTGAAAAAATGCGTGAATATTACCTGAAGGGCTATATTAGTCCCGAAGCAGCGAATGCCAAGACCATGATTAGTAACCGTGCGGCCAAGGAGAGTTCCGGGCAGTATGCCATCGGCACACAAGTGTATTCTCCCGGGCATGACCTTGCAGCCAGCGCTGCCCGCAATATCGAGGTAGTTTGCAAACCCGCGCAATCAGGTATTATATCAACCGTATCAACCCGCGGCGCCATGCATGCAATTTCCGTCACTTCATCCGATCCCGGCCGGGCCTTGATGCTCTTAAACCTCGTGAATACCGATCCTGTCTTGTTCACAATGCTTGAGTATGGTATTGAGGGTATCCATTACACCAAAGAACCTGACGGGCGCATCAAGCTGAACCAGGAAAAAAGGAAAGAATACACTCCGTGGAAAGCAGGTCTCGGCAAACTTTCAAATCTCCCGCTCACGACCGATGACCCTGCCAACCTGTGGGAATTGTTTGATAAGTTCAACAACGACGCAAAACCGGTACCGATACTTGGATGGGCTTTTGACATAGAACCGGTGAAGAAAGAAATTGGAGCTCTTGCCAACGTTTCGAAGGAATATGCCGACGCTCTCAACGCAGGCTCGGTAGATCCCGCAGTCAAGCTGCCCGAGTTCATCAGCAAGCTGAAAGCCAACGGCATTGACAAGGTTGTAGAAGAGGCAAACAGGCAACTGAAAGCCTTCCTGGATGCAAAAAAATAACTGCTGTCGCCCAAAATCCAGCAGTCAAAGCAATTCAAAGCGGAATGAATCCGGCCAAAAACCGGATTCATTCTTTTTTATATTTTTATATCTGGATTAAATATATCATTCCGATATATAAAAATCAATAAGCGTAATTTAAGAGTGTACAAATCAGGGCGGCTTCATCCCATTAAGACAACCACTTTGTTGACTGAACCTGCCTTCTGCGGCGGTATGATTACTTCTACAGGCTGACCATTTAGTGTGACCGACCGTATTCCCTTTTGCACGTTTAACGGGTTTAAGACCGATATGTTGTAAACAGCCCCGCGCCATCTCCTTTTCACTTGGAATTCTTTCCATTCGGCAGGGATGCAGGGGTCTATGACAAGCCCGTTGTAATCCGGCCGTATGCCGAGAATATGGTGCGTTACCGCGTAATAAGCCCAGCCGGCGCTGCCCGTAAGCCAGGGATGCCTTGCGCGGCCAAAGGCGCTGTGGTCACGGCCCATCACGAACTGGCAGTAGGAATATGGCTCCGACTGGCGTATTTCAATAATGTTGTTCTGGTTATACGGAAGCAGCGCATTGTAAAATTTCATGGCGCGGTCTCCGCGTCCAAGCATGCATTCGGCTACCCACGCCCAGGGATTTGGGTGGCTGAAGATAGCCCCGTTTTCCTTGACACCCTTATACACCCTGGTAACAAAACCGATATCGGCATCGGGTTTTGAGTAAGAAGGCCAGACCAGGTGCAGCCCATACTCGGAGTAAAGGTATTCATTTACGGCATCCATGCAGCTTATTGCACGCTCTCTTGAAGCTGCACCGGAAATGACCGCCCAAGTGTTGGACTCTAGGTGCACCTTCCCTTCCTCGCTATCTTGTGTCCCTATCCTGGTGCCTTTTGCAGTGATGCCCCTTATATACCATTTGCCGTCCCACAGCTTCTCTTCACAGGCTGTCCTGACTTTTGCGGCAAGCAATGAGTATTTCTCAGCCTCCGCGGTTTTTCCGAGAAACCTGGACGCTTCTATAAATGCATTCAGCGCCCAATAATGTAAAAACGATACCATTGCGCTCTCACCGCCGCCCAGGTTCAAGCAGTCGTTCCAATCAGCCCTGAGTCCCTTGCATATGCCGTTATTTCCAACCTGTTCAGCGGAAAAGTCCAATATTCGCTTCATATGTTCGTAAACGGAAGCCGTACCGCCATCGGCGAAAGTTACCGGCAAATCAAAGAAAGATATGTCTCCGGTCTCCTTTACATACTCGCAGATAGAAGGCACCAGCCATAGAGCGTCGTCGGAGCAGGCATCCTCCAAGCCGTGTATAATATCTTTTATTTTTGGCGACGGTACCACGGTAGGCGATTTGAAGGGCGGTTTCGGAGACTTTTCGGGATTGAACCATTCAGGGTCAAACAGGTGCAGACCGTAACCCGCACTGGTCAGTCCCCTCAAAAGCTCGATCAGCCGCTGCCTTGTTTTACCCGGGTTTGAATGCGGCACACTCATGGCATCCTGCGCAGTATCACGGTATCCGAGGCCGGTCCTTCCGCCGACTTCTATGAATGATGCAAACCTTGACCATACTATGTTGTTTTCGGCCTGGTATAGCGTCCAAATATTGGTCATTGTATTCATGCCTTTATGAGGCGTTTTGCACATGAATGCCGAAAGTTTGTCGTCCCAGTACCGGCGAAGTTTAAGAAAAGCCTCGTTTATTTTTTGACGGTCGGAATATTTCCGGCGAATCAACTTGCCCTTGTCCCTTCTGCCTACGCCAAGCATGTACGTGAAGCGGACATTCTGACCGGGGGCAATTGTAAATTTCTTGTGCAGCGAAGCGCAATGATTGCCGCCCAGTTCCGAGCTGTTGTTGCATATGCCTTTTTCTACGGATATGGGATTGTCTTCGGTCCTGTAACTCCCGATAAAAGCATCCCGTACACAGTCAAAACTATCCGGTTCAAAGCTGGACGTAAAATAGTGATAGCCTTCAGGGTCATAAAAAAGGTCGTGCTCTATAATACCGTCCAGGTAACTTGAACCGCTTGAATAAAGACTCATCTGCAAGTTCTGGTTGTCCATGTCAATATGTCCGAATGAGAATTCAACATATGAAAACGCGCTGATATGCCGGGTTTCACTACCTGTGTTAATTATTTCAACATCTATAAGCTCCACGTCGTCGTCGAGAGGAATAAACATTAATTGTGAAGCTTCGATACCATTATATTTGCAATTGAACTTGGAATAGGATAGGCCATGGCGGCATTGGTATTCGGCTTTTTCCAGGCTCTTGCCGACAGGCTGCCATGAAATGGACCAGTAGTCGCCTGAATCATCATCCCTTAAATAAACGTAATGGCCGGGCCTGTCAAGGGGCACCCCGTTTTGCCTAAAACGTGTGATCCTGTGATATTGGGGACTTTTATAAAAACTGTACCCTCCCGCGTTTTGCGATATTACGGTGCACATATCCACGACCCCGAGATAATTTGTCCAGGAAACCGGAACGTCGGGGCGTTCTATTACATATTCCCTGTTATCATTATCAAAATAACCGTACCTCATGCAACGCTCTCCTTTACTAATAATCGTGCTTAGAAGAATTATAGTATTGCAGCATCGGTTTTTAAATTAGTTTACCTTGTCATTACTTGTTCTTTTTTGGTTAAATATTGCATTGCCGGTTAAATAATACCTTCAAATCAAAGGATGGGAGAAGAATCCAAGGATGGGAAAACCGGATGAAATAGCCGGAGCAGCAATATTTCCGGCAAATGAATCAAGCTTCATAAACGGTGCGGTGATAACCTATTGTATTCCAAGAATGTTTTTAAGCTCGGATAAAGTAAGGTGTTTTGAGCAAATACCCATGCTGTTCAAAACTACGGCGTTAAATACGATCATCCTGAAATATTCAAGCTTTTCCTCATCAAGCATTCTTTGCATATCCTCAAGCACTTTCGAGCCGTCCGAATTTTCTTTCAGGATAAAATATCTCGCTCCATAAATGGGATATTCATTTTTAAACTCGTCTTTTGACCATATTTCATTGGGAATGTACGCGTATATCTCATGTTCCTTTTTGTTTGTGTTTCCAAACAGCGCGGAAAATATGGACCATTTTGATTGGGAATCGAACTTCTGGTACTTGTACTCCAAGTTCAATGCCCGGATCGTATCAATAAATTTCATTATGTTAGATTCGCGTTGAAAGTAAGGCAGGCTCAGGAGAGAACTGTCGACGTTGATTACGACATCGCTTGTACCTATCAACTTTGTAAGCGCATCATAATTGTCGGATATCTGCAGCTCCCGTGATTTCGCTTGTCCGAGCGACAGCACGAACCGCGGGCTGTTAAGGGAGTTACTGTTTTTCAGTTCGGTTAATTTCATTTTCATGTTCATAACCCTTATCTCCTCGAAAAAACTCAAGCCTTACCCGTTTATCATATCCGTTCGGCAGCCGGTATGTCAAGACCACGTGACTGTACTACATTCTTTGATAGCTTTCCCAAAACAAAGTAATGCTTGCTGTTTTGCTTCTTTCCATCAAAAAAACAATCATCTACATGCCGGATGTGAATAATTTCAAAATCTTTGAACAGAAGCAATATGTCGTCAAGCGTTGTATAAAAATGAGGCACACCCTTTTCCGGGCCTTCGTCCGTTTTAACGATCGTGTTTTCATCCAGCCTGGGATAGCCTGCGTCCTTAAACGACCGCGAATCCTTGGAGCATAAGGTTAAGTAAATTTCGCCGCCTTCTCTCAAAACACGCTTTATTTCATCTATAATTTTCTTTATTCCCTTCGTGTCCGTGTGAGATATTACGTGATATGCAAAAATACAATCAAAGGAATCCGTAGCGTAGGGCAAATCAAGCATGTCCGCGACTTTTGCGTCTATATCAAGATTTTCCCGCTCGGCCCATTTCTGTAAATGCCCGACTCCCTCTGCCGACAAATCGAAAGAAGATACTTTGAAGCCATTCTTTGCGAAAAATATGGAATGGCGCCCAAGCCCGCAACCGAAGTCTAAAATATCGGTAAAACCCGCCGCCTTCCACCTGTCTGCCAGGTAATAGCTTTCCTCGCTTGGCCTTAGCCAAATCGGACTGTTTTCTTTTTCCCAGTCCCAGGATTTTGACGTAATCATGCTGACACCTCACAAAATGTAAAATAATAAATCCAATATTATACATGCCAATAATATATTTTACTTTACCGTATTTCCGGGCAAACTGGCAATAATAATTTGCGGCAATTTCTGCTTTAACGTGAGTTGACGAAAACAATTCCATTATGTTATTGTGGGTTATGGGGAAAGAAATCTTAGCAAATGCGCGGAGTTAGACAAGAAAATGAACGCAATCGGGTTTGATAACGAAAAATACCTTCAACTGCAATCGCAGAAAATACTTGAGAGGATAAATCTATTCGGCGGGAAACTGTATCTTGAGTTCGGCGGCAAGCTTTTCGACGACTACCATGCTTCACGGGTGCTTCCGGGTTTCAAGCCTGACAGCAAGGTTAAAATGCTCTTAATGCTTAAAGACCAGGCGGAGATCATAATCACGATAAACGCGGATGATATTGAAAAAAACAAGCGCCGCGGGGATCTCGGCATTACATACGACCTGGATGTTTTGCGCCTGATTGATGCGTTTCGTGAAATCGGCCTGTACGTGGGAAGCGTAGTCATCACCCATTACCGCTCGCAATTTGCCGCGGATTTGTTCCATAAGCGCCTTACCGAGCTTGGAATACAGGTTTACAGGCATTACCCGATTCCCGATTACCCTTCGAACATACCATTGATAGTCAGCGACGACGGGTTTGGCAGGAATGACTATATAAGAACCAGGCGTTCACTTGTAGTAGTTACCGCTCCTGGCCCGGGAAGCGGGAAAATGGCCACTTGCCTGTCACAGATGTACCATGAGTATAAACGGGGCGTGCGGGCAGGGTACGCAAAGTTTGAAACCTTTCCCATATGGAACCTTCCGTTGAACCACCCGGTAAACCTTGCATATGAAGCGGCAACCACGGACCTGAACGATGTTAACATGATTGACCCGTTCCACCTTGAGGCGTACGGCGTCACTACCGTAAACTACAACAGGGATATTGAGATATTTCCCGTGCTGAACGCCATTCTTGAGAGGATAGCCGGGGAGTCGCCATATAAAAGCCCGACAGACATGGGCGTGAACATGGCCGGATTTTGCATTACGGATGACAAGGCCGTATGCGAGGCGTCGGAACAGGAAATTATCCGTAGGTATTATAACACGCGATGCGCCCAGAGGCTTGGGTTGGCTGAAAGAGCTGAGGTTTACAGGCTTGAGCTGTTAATGAACAAGCTGGGGATATCCCCAAAATGCCGTCCCGTGGTAAATGCGGCATTAAAACGCGCCAGTGAAACCGATGGCCCGGCTGTTGCGCTTCAACTGGCCGACGGGCGGATTGTGACCGGGAAAACAACTCCTTTGCTCGGTGCATCCGCGGCGGTTTTGCTGAATGCGCTGAAAGAACTGGGCGGAATTCATCATGACATACACCTGATTTCACCGATTGTTATAGAACCTATACAGGTTTTAAAGGTAAAACATATGGGAAATCATAATCCGCGCCTGCACACCGACGAGATACTGATAGCCCTGTCTATCTGCGCCGCAACCAATCCAACCGCGGAATTAGCCATGCAACAGCTCCCGAAATTGCGGGGATGCGAGGCGCATTCATCCGTCATGCTGTCGCGCGTGGATGAAAACGTGTTTCAGAAGCTCGGCGTGAACATAACCTGCGAACCGCAATACCAGTCAAAAAAGCTGTATCACAAGTAGTCTACAAGCCGTACTCCTGCTTAAGCTTTGCCACGTGCATGTAATGATCAAGGTTTTCAAGCTTTGAGGCCGCATCCTTGTCGAGTACGACGGTGATTCCTCCCGGATGAAGCTGTATTGCGGATGCGGTAATCTGCGATGTTACCGGGCCTTCCAGGCATTTTGCAACCACGTCGGCTTTCTTTTTGCCGCTTGCTATCATAATGATATTTTTGGCTTCAAGAATGGTTCCCACGCCCATCGTGATTGCGAAATGAGGCATTTCAGCCCTGCTGATCCCGGCTTTTTTGTAGAAGCTCTCGTAATTGTCGTCCAGGGTCTGTTTCGTCAATGCCTGCACCCTGGTTCTCGATGCAAGTGAAGACCCGGGTTCGTTAAATCCCCAATGTCCGTCGCCGCCTATTCCGAGAAGCTGAAGATCTATCCCTCCCGCTTGCTTTATCTGCTCCTCGTACCAAAGACAATGCTTGGCGGGATCTTTCGCGAGCCCGTCCGGGATATGTACATTTTCCTTCTTTATGTTAATATGCCTGAATAATTCTTCGTGCATGAATCTTGCATAGCTCTGGTCCAGGTCGTAAGGCTTGTTGAAGTCGATTCCCACTCCCAGGTACTCGTCGAGGTTGAAGGTTACGACCTGTGAAAAATCGAGGCCTTCTTCCTTGTGCATCCGTATCAGTTCCCTGTATGTTCCCAGGGGTGTGGCGCCTGTCGCCAGCCCTATCACACAGGCGGGTTTTTTCCTTATAAAGTTTGCGATTACCCCCGCCGCGTATTTGCTCATCTCTTCATAATTTTCTTTTACAATGATGTTCATATGTTACCTCCGTGTTTAATATTTTAATGAAATCTCACCCTTTGCGCATTTATGTGTCATGAGCCAAAACCATTAATATGGCGGGCTTTTGCCGCTTAATCAGCTTGCGCTGCCAATCGTATTTGGCTTACGTCTTAAGTCGTGTTGGGCCCACGTTGCCAGTATCCGTTTACTATTATACATTAAATAAGTTGTTATATCGAAACGGTTTTTATTTTTTTCAGCATTTCCCCAAATGATGTCAAATTTGTGCTTTGCCCACCCGTATATCTTTCACTCAAGCTTGATGTCGCCGCGCGCTTCAAGGTCGGAAACTATCTGTTCAAACATTTTATGGTCTATCCTGTATTTAAACCTGTAAATCAGGTACCCGACCAGGATAAACAGAAGGGGAAGGAACAGCATGGCGATCTTCAGGATAAGAAGGCCGCCAGGCGTAACATCAGCCGCAGATGAGGCGTCGCTGATACCCGAGATGATGACGGTGGATCCCACTATGCCGCTCGCTATGGCATGCCCCATTTTAACTATGAACGGCTGAAGCGACAATGTAATGCTGTCGTTGCGCTTTCCCAGCTTCCATTGCCCATATTCGATGGTATCGGAAAGGAACATCAGCATAAGCAGTTGTATGAAAGCTTCACCGATGAAAATAAGCACGCCGGACGTTCCTATATAGCGCATATCCATGGGAGAGAAGAAAAATATGACATATCCGAGGACGACCAGCGTGGTTGCTCCCGTATACAACGCCTTGCGGCTGAACCACTTCCTGAAAAAGGGGAATACCGCGAGGGAGACTACCTGGGTAACGCCTAATACAAGCGCAAATATTGAATACATGTTTTCATCGCCGTATGCATACTTGAAAAAATACAGTCCGAAGCTTGTTGTCGTTACATAGCCGATCATGAACAGGGTCATGGAAATAGACGTATAAAGCAGCTGGTCGTTTTTATAAATAATCTTGAACAAGTCTTTCAGCGTCGTGGCCGGCTCGCGGCGGAAAACTCCCTTGAATTCCTTCACGCCGAATATCGTTATGCACTGCCCGGCGATCATTATAAGGGCGAGCGCGAGGGCAAATACGGAATATGCCGTTTTCATATCGCCGAAATAATTTCCCAGCGCGTTAGTAACGGGCACAATGCCCACCACCACTGCAAACAGGCCGACATCCGCGCATATCCGGGCGAACGCGCCGATCCTTTCCCTTTCCTTTTGATCCATGCTCAAGGAAGGAAGCATCGCCCAGTAGGCGATATCATTGGCTGTATAGCCCACGTCCCACAGAAGATAAATTGCGGCGAACACTACAAGGTAAACTGTCCCGTCCAGGCCGAAATCGGTAAACATCAATACGGTGAATACGCCGGTCGACAGGGCTCCCCACGCTATCCAGGGCTTGAACTTTCCATACCTGCCATGCGTGTTGTCAACGAAAACACCCATTATGGGGTCGTTAACGGCGTCGAATATCCGTGCGGCCATAAGGATGCCCGTAAGCCACCATAGCATGTTGTTTGAAAGCTGCATGATATCCGTCAGGTAATAAATCAGGTACATGCTTACAAGAGCGTAGAGCATATCCCTTCCAACCGTGCCTAGCCCGAATGTAAACCGGTTGCTTTTCGAAGCAGTCTTCATGAAATAACCTCCCCCAAATTGCCTATTTGTTTTTCTATAATATACAGGTTGGATCCGAAATCCCCAAGCATCCGTATCTGCCGGTTGTGCCCGCTTCCCATGAACTGGTTGTTGAGCCGTACCCCTGCCAGCATCATATCGCCAAACCCTTCATATTTCTCCACGCAGTCGGCAAGCCGCTTGTATTTGCTTATTATGCGGAATAACAACCCGTCGGGATTTGCGGAAAAAGGAAGCACATGCTTTACAAGCCCGCCAAAACGCTTTATGAACAAGTTCTGCGGGCGTGTGGCCAAAGTGTATCCGGCTTCTGGATCAAGACCCGCAAGCGGAAGAAAATCATATCCCTCGGCGGTTTCGGCCTGTGTCTGGAAGAAACCCGCTATCGCCTTGCTGCCGTCCGGTTCCGAACACTGCCAATGGACCTTGTTTCCTTTCAGCGCGGGAAGACGGTAAAACCTGCCGTATTGAAAAGTCTTGCGGTGTTGCTTGTAAAAAGCCACCTGCTCTTTAATTTCCTTTCTTTCCGCCGGAGATAGGAAGTTCAGGTCCACCTCGTACCCGAGACAGCCGAAAGCCGCCACGTTGAACCTGGTCGAAAGCGGGGTGTCCCGGAGCGTCTGTTGGTGCGGCGCGTCGGATACATGCGCTCCCATCGTGGAAAGGGGATACAGGTAGGATAATCCTCCCTGGATTTTGAGCCTTTCAACCGGGTCGGTATTGTCCGAAACCCACACCTGCGGGGAATAGCACAGCATGCCGAGATCAAACCTGTTGCCGCCGCTCGAGCAGCTTTCCAGCAAAATATGCGGCCGTGGCCTGAAAATCCTGTTCAATACGTCATACAAGCCAAGAATGTACCTGTGGAAGAATTCGCCCTGGTTTTCAAGCACAGGCGACCAGGCGTCGCTTATATGGCGGTTCATGTCCCATTTCACGTAGGAGGCGCCCGTCTCATCCAGTATCCGGCCCACCGAGGAGACGATATAATCACGCACGGCTGGGTTGCAAAGGTCAAGAACCAGTTGGTTGCGCCCCATGGTAGGCTTCTTGCCGGGTGTTTTAACGGCATATTCCGGGTGGGAACGGTACAGGCCGCTGTCGGGATTGACCATTTCCGGCTCGAACCAAAGCCCGAACATCATGCCCATTTTGCGTATTTTTTCCGCAAAGTGCGCAAGGCCGAACGGAAATTTCTTCCGGTTAACCGTGTAGTCGCCAAGACCGGCCTTGTCGTTGTTCCGTTCGCCGAACCAGCCGTCATCAAGGACAAAAAGTTCGATCCCCAGCTGCTTTGCCTGCCTGGCGAGCCGCAGGAGCTTGCGATGGGTAAACTTAAAAAAACAGGATTCCCAGTTGTTAAACAGTACGGGCCTTTCCCTGTTTTTCCAATCGCCCCTTACTATATGATTATTGATAAAATCGTGGAAGTTGCCGCTTGTACCGTTGAATCCGTCCGAACTGAAAGTCATTATCGCTTCAGGGGTGTAAAACCGCTCGCCTTCCCTGAGAGTCCATTCAAAGCAGTGGGGATTGATGCCGAGCATAACACGGACGGTCTCGTATGCGCTAAGCTCCAAGGCGCCGTAGTGATTGCCGCTGTATACCAGGTTGAACCCGTATACATAACCGTGCTGCTCTCCGGCGTCCCTTTCGGCCAGCAGGAATCCCGGGTTGTGGCGGTTGCTGCTTGCCCCTGTCGTCGATGAATTGATGTAGAGCCCGTATTCCAACGGACGGCTGTGCTTGTGGGCTTCCCTGATCCAGCCGCCGTCAAACGTGACCAGTTTGAAACCGCGGTTCGGAATGTCTGTCATCATGCTCATGAGCCGGCGTATAACAAGGGGATTTTTATTCCTGTTTTCCAGCACGGCGCGACGCGTGATGACGTCGGTATTCTTGTAAACGGTATAAAGAAGCAGCAAAACGACGTCGTTCGATTCATCGGCAAGCGTCAGTTCCAGCGTCATGCATTCATCCTCGCTGCCATATGCGGTAGGCAAGGACTCCATGGGTATATGCCCGCGGATGATCCGGTGGGAGCGGTATGTAAAATCGCAGGTGAAAGTACCGTCGGGCATTTTGATCTCTGCAGGGGAATGCCGGTAGTCGCCGCGTCCTATACCCGACCATTCCAGGCACATGTTGTCCAGGCAGTAGTGTGGGTCCGACTGGTCATAAGATATGCTGCTGCCTGTCATAGCCGTTCGTTTCAGGGCCAGCCCGTCGGGCGGCTGTTTTTTCAGCCTGGGGCCGTAATGAAGGTGTTCAGGATGGCCAAAAGGCGTTATGCGGAACCAGTAGCTTGTATTACGCGTGTCCAGGCGAAAAACCCCATCCTGGTACTCTATCATGTTTATCCTCCTTATTGTAAAATTACGTTTCTATTGCGTTATTCCAGGATTATCGCTTCGTACGGTTTTAAAATCCCGGTATATTCTTCGCTTCCATAGTTTGAAATTACGACCTTGCCCGTGCGAATAAATTTCACGTTCCCGGAACGGCCGGAGAAATTGAGGAGAACGGTCAGTTCCCTCCCGTCCAACTCTCTTTTGTATGCGAAAACGTGCTTTCCAATCTTCAACGGTACGAATTTTCCGAATTTCAATATATCATTTTCCGCCCTCAACCGGATCATGGTCTTGTAAAAGCTCCTGACGGAGTGGGGATCATTCACCTGGGATTCCATGTTTATGCTGGAATAATTCCGGTTTATGTCAAGCCATGGCTTTCCCGTCGTAAAACCCGCGTTCGGGCCGTTGCTCCACTGCATGGGCGTCCGTGCATTATCCCTGGATGTCGCCTTGATCATTTTCCAGCGGATTTTTTCCGGGATGCGCAGCTTTTTTGCCAGCCGATAGATATTGCGGGATTCCACGTCGTTTACCTGGCTCATAGACGTATAGTCAAAATTGGTCATTCCTATTTCCTGTCCTTGATATATGAATGGAGTGCCGCGAAGTGTCATAAGCAGCACGCAAAGCATTTTTGCAGACTCGGCCCAGTACGCGCCGTCATTTCCGAAGCGGGAAACGCTGCGGGGCTGGTCATGGTTTTCAAGGTAATTGGCGTTCCATTCCAGGGCTTGCTGCCATTTTGCAATGGCCGAGGCGAAACGCCCGGCATGAAACTTGCGCTTGAACCATTTGACATAAAACTGGTCGGTTTCCATGTGTTCGAAAGAAAAGACCATGTCAAGCTCCCGGCGGTCCGCGCCGCAAAAAAGCTTCCCGGTCCGTGGCGTAATAAATATGGTTTCGCCCACGGTAAAACAATCATAATGGTCCAGCACTTCGCGCCGTAGAGTGCGCAGGATATCATGGCACCCTTCCTGTGAGAAGTAGTGCTCGATGCCTGTAAGGGCAGGCCTTTTCTTTCCGTTGGCAAGGCTGGTTTTGTAAATCAGGTTGATAACGTCGCAGCGGAAGCCGGCAATTCCCTTGTCAAGCCAGAAACGCATTATATCCTTGATTTCTTCCATTACCTTCGGGTTGTGCCAGTTAAGATCGGGCTGCTTTTTTGTAAACAGGTGAAGGTAATACTCACCGCTCAGTTCGTCATATTCCCAGCAGTTTTCCGCGAAGAACCCTGTCCAGTTGTTGGGCGGCCTGCCGGCCTGATTTCTGCCGGGTTTTCCGCTCCTGTCCGGTGTCCTGCTCCTGCCCGGCCTCCATATGTAGTAATCGCGGTAAGGGCTTTCCTTGCGGCGGCTTTGCTGAAACCAGGGATGTTCATCGGAGGTATGGTTTATCACGAGATCCATGATAATTTTGATGTCTCTTTTTCCGGCTTCCCTTATAAGCTCCTCCATGTCGGACATGGTTCCGAGATCGGGATGTATGCCGCGGTAATCGCTTATATCATAGCCATTGTCGGCATTGGGCGACGGATATACAGGGCTCAGCCATATTATGCCCACGCCTAAGTCTTTCAGGTTATCAAGGCGCATGATAATACCCGGCAAGTCTCCTATGCCGTCTCCGTTGGAATCTTGGAAGCTGCGGGGATATACCTGGTATACCACGCGCTCCTGCCACCATTTCGCCATGGACAACACCCCTCGTAGCAGTCGGGACAGATTTGTACGGACGATGTATGAAGCAGATTTATTTACCCGTATGTATATAGTTTATCATATTATGGATATGGTGTCTCGGGGTCAGGCTTGAAATATTCCCGGACGTAAGACATGTGGAGTGTATAATCGGAATGCAAAGAAAAGATACCTAGAAATCTTGAATTTTCAGCACTTTACGAAATTCACTACGTTTGCAGCGGATGGCGAGGATTTTAGAAATAAAGTTATGAAAGGTAAAATTGAGTTTTCCGTAGTGTTAGACTTCGAGTGTGTAGACATGTTTGCACTGTGTTTTAAGTAGAGTGTTTGGATTTGTCTATATTACGCAGTATTATGTAGAATAGCACAATTACTAATTGATATTATAGCATGAAAAGAGTATAATATGATTAGAATATTACTACAAGGAGTTGATACCATGCAGATTAAACCATCCGCAAGTATCCGGCAAAACTACAATGAAATTGCAGCTTTGTGTAAGTCCACCGGTGAACCTGTTTTTCTCACCAAGAACGGCGAGGGTGATCTCGTGGTTATGGATATAGAGGCCTTTACCCGTCGAGAAAAAATGCTGAAGCTGAGGGAAGAACTGCTGGCTGTTGAGGAAGACCGCTTGGCTGGCCGTGCCGGAGTTACACCGGATGAATTGGACAGCTATCTCGAAAGCATTATTGAAGAGGTGAAACATGGAAAAGAAGATTCAGTATAAGGTTATTGTTTCCGACCGCGCCCGTCAAATGCTGGCGGGCCATGTACGGTTTTTAGCACAGAAAAGCCCTTCTGCTGCACGTAAAGCAAAAAACGATCTTATGGATGCCATTCGCTCCCTTTCTTTAATGCCTGAACGATTCCCATTTCTTACAGCAGAATTTATCCCACTTAATAAGTACCATAAGATGTTTGTAGAGAAATGGTATTTGATTTTGTATCAGATCAAAGACCAGACGGTATACGTTGATTATATCGTTGATTGCAGACAGGATTATGGATGGCTTGTGCGGTAGATTTCTATATATAGCGTTAATGTTTGTTAGACTGAAAATGGAAATTGAAGTGCTTTCGTGGCATGTCAATAATGGAAAGTAAAGTTAGATTTACAAACTTGATTCGGTAATATAAGAGTTAGGCGACATGCCATTTTTGTGTCGGGCATCCGTACCCTGATTTGACAGGGTAGAGAATTGAAGTTTGATTATAATTCTGTTTATGAAAATTTAGAATTTAGAGGGTTAAAATCATGAAAACGCACACCACACCGATTCGCCGGGCATGCTTACCCTTTAGATTCCTAGCACAGCTCATCAGCGATGCGAATGCCGGACATTGTGCGAAATCAGGCGAATAGCCGTCTATCCATGGACGGATTTCAAGCTTAAATTATGAAGTAATGGGTAGTACATAAATAGTAAATTATTATGGGGACGGTTCCCTGTCTTACTGTCTTGGTAGGATTGCATCGGGGAAATAATAATGCTAATATTATCGTGTTTACTCTATATTCCATGGCAGGGGGATGTGAAAGCATGAACAGGCCGACAATAGCCATACCCATGGGGGATCCGGCCGGGATCGGCCCCGAGATAGTATTGAAAGCGCTGGCGCCGGATGAGCTTTATTCGCTTTGCAGGCCGCTGGTAATCGGAGATGCTTCCGTTATGAGGCAGGCAATGAAATTTTGCGGTTTGAGCCGGCGCATCAACATTGTAAGCAATGCCGGCGAAGGCTTTTATAAGCCGGGGACGCTCGACCTGGTGGACATGGGGAATGTTAACATAAAAACGCTGAAAATCGGCGAAATCCAGGCGCAAGCCGGAAAAGCGGCGTTCGAATATATAAAGAAGGCGGTTGATATGGCCCTTGCGAAAGATGTGGACGCTATTGCGACAACGCCGATAAACAAGGAGTCATTAAAGGCTGCCAACGTGGATTATATAGGACACACGGAAATACTGGCAGGACTCACGGGAACCCGTGATCCGCTGACCATGTTCGAAGTGAAAAATATGCGCGTTTTTTTCCTGACCCGTCATGTTTCGCTCAGGAAGGCATGCGAACTCGTTACGAAGGACAGGCTGCTGGATTATATTGAAAGATGCACCGAAGCCTTGAGGCGTCTTGGCATCACGGAAGGCACCATGGCAATCGCGGGCTTGAACCCGCACTCCGGAGAGCACGGCCTTTTCGGTGATGAGGAAGTGGTTCATATAATACCGGCTGTCGAGGAAGCAAAGCGGCTTGGCTACAATGTGGAGGGACCCATCGGGGCCGACTCGGTATTTCATCTTGCACTCCAGGGAAGATTCAATTCCGTTCTTTCGCTTTACCATGACCAGGGACACATCGCCACGAAAACCCTTGATTTTGAGAGGACAATAGCGCTGACCGTCGGATTGCCTTTCCTCAGGACATCGGTCGATCACGGGACGGCTTTTGACATAGCCGGAACGGGAAAAGCAAGCGCGGTGAGCATGGTCGAGGCGATAAGGCTTGCGGCGAAATATTCTCCCTTATACAACCGTATATAGACAAGCGGTATCAGAAATAACCAAAAAATTTTTCAATCCCCAATTGACAGCATGGTGAACAAATGTTAAAATAAGTTTAACGTTAAACTATTAAATTTTGAATAAAGACTTGTATCGCTAAAATATGGCAACGTATCGCTAAAATGTGACAACAGATAGTTTGACGTTAAATATTTAAAGGAAGGATTGAGAAAAATGAAAAAAGCGAGACTCCTGAGCCTGGTACTTTGCTTAATTATGGTTTTGTCCCTTATTTCCGGCTGTGGCAGGCAAGCCGCGTCCGAGGACGGCGCAAAAGCAGCCGAAACGACGGCGGAAACCGGAAATACCGATGGCAAGTCGGCTGGTGAATCTGAAAAACCTGCAGAAGAACCCGCAGAAGAACCTGCAGAAGAACCTGTTACTTTAAAGCTCGGCATCTGGCCGGAGCCGACACTTACGAACGACATTGCGATGCACGAAGAATTCGTAAAGAAGATGAAAGAACTTCACCCCAATGTAACCGTAGTTCCCGCATATTACAAATATGGCACGGACACATTCGTATCAATGGCGGAATCAGGAAACCTGCCGACCATATTCGAAACATGGTTCACGGAGCCTCAAAAGCTGATTGCAGGCGATTTTGTGGCTGATATTACAGACGAGTTGAAAGCACGCGGTTGGGACCAGGCTATAAATCCCTCAATAAAAGAACTTCTTTCCAAGGACGGGAGGATTTACGGAATTCCCCGCGACGGGTATGCCCTGGGACTGATGATGAACATAGAATTGTTCAGACAGGCCGGTCTTGTCGATGCCGAAGGCTATCCGCTCTACCCAAAGACAATGGATGAACTTGCGGATAAGGCAAAAAAGATAAAGGATGCCACCGGACAGGCCGGAATTTGCATCCTGGCAAAGGACAATGCCGGAGGATGGCATTTTTCACAGATTGCGTGGAATTTCGGCGCTACGCTTTGCAAGGATAACGGCGACGGCACATTCACATCGAATCTCAATTCACAGGAAGCCATTGCGGCTATGCAGTTTGTCAAGGATTTAAAATGGAAATATGACGTTATGACCGCAGATCCCCTCAATGAGGACTGGGGCACGGGCTTCACCGCCCTTGGCACGGGCGCCGCGGCTATGTACATAGCGGCAAATGATGCTGTAAACCAACCTACGCAGAATAACGGGCTTCCTCTTGAGGATCTGGCGATGTGCGCCGTACCCGCGGGACCCGGCGGACAATATTCGCTGGCGGGCGGAACACCGTACATGTTTGCCAAAAATGCCACGAAAGCCGAAATCAACGCTGCGCTGGATTACCTTGAAATAATGGGTAAAGCTCCGATTGCAACAGAAACTGTGATTGCAGGTATGAGAAAAGACGCCGAAACCAAAGTTGCGGCGGGAGTTCCGGTTATTCCCAGATTCCCGTGCTGGATCAACAAGGAAATCCTTGACGCCGAAGCGGCGATCATCAAAGAATTCGGCAACGTGGACGTCAAAAAATACCAGAGCTATTTTGACGCTACATCCGGCGGGGGCAAGCTTCGCATGGAAGAGCCGGGCGCGACGCAAGACATGTACGCGGAGCTGACGAAGGTCCTGCAAGCGGTGATAACGGATAAAAACGCGGATGTTGCAATGCTTATGGAAACGGCAAACAAGAATTACCAGGCAATACTTGATGAGAAATTCCCGAAGAAATAATAAAATAGATATTGCCATAGGAATTTTTGCCTGAATTGTCGAAATAAAAGGCGAATCCGGAAGCGGGAGGCATCTTTTTCCGAGAAAGCCTCCCGCACGGATAATGACGTGAAGGGGGAGAGGACCGGAATGAAGCATGCTGACCCCGTCCTGGACCGGTCCGCGGTTATAAAGCCGGGACATTACCGCATGCGGCGGGATTTGGCCGGCTGGCTGGTTATGTTGCCGACGCTGCTGTTGTTTGCATTCTTCGTATGGGAACCGCTGCTTGAAAGCGTGCGCTTATCGTTGTATACCGCCAAGGGCGTAAGATTGCAGGAATTTGTATTGTTCGACAATTATATTACTATATTGAAGCACCCGGATTTTTTGGCAGCTTTCAGGAATACATTTGCGTATGTTCTGTGGTCGCTGATAATAGGGTTCTCGGTACCGATAGCCATGGCGGTATTGATCAGTGAAACAGTGCAGTTCAAAGGGTTTTTCCGCATCGGGGTGTATTTTCCCAACATGGTTCCCGGAATGGCGACGGTTTTTATATGGAGGTTTTTTTTCACGCCGGGACCGACCGGAGTATTGAACATACTGCTCTCGAAGGTGGGCATTCCGAACCAGGTGTGGCTTAACAACCCCAAGCTTACCATACCGCTGATCATCCTGACAATGACGTGGAGAAGCGCAGGATCAACATCACTGATTTACATGGCCGACATCAGCAGGATCAACAGCGAACTCTATGAAGCCGCAACTATAGACGGGGCGGGGATTATACAAAGAATAAGGTATATCGTGCTTCCGGCGATTTTCCCGCTGGGCAGGACGCTCCTGATACTGCAGATAATTGCCGTATTCCAGGTATTGTACGAGCCCCTTGTCATGACAAACGGCGGGCCAAATAATGCAAGCATTTCGCTGATGCAGTTGGTTTACAACTTTTCATTCAGGGATTTCGACTATCCCAAGGGAGCCGCGCTGTCGGTCATGATATGCATTGTGCTTGTAATACTCAGCGGCATATATGGAAAGTTGGCAAAAACCAATGAAAATAATTGAGTAATATGACATGGGTAAAGAGTAAAAGCGGAAGTGGCAAAAGCCGCAAGCATAAGATCTGGTACAAGATTATATAAGGCTATATAAGGCCACATATAAAGCTTAAAATAAACCGGATTGAAAGAGAGTATGGAACCTGGGAGGGGGGATAGGGATGTTTTTTGAGAGATACGCCGGCAAGAAGGACGGGGCCATTCGAGATTATGACGTCAGTTCCTTCCGCGTAAAAGTAATGATAATCATTATAATGTTGTTATGCGCCGCGATAGCTTTTATATGCCTGTTTCCTGCCATATGGGTTTTCATGGCAAGTTTCAAGGACATAAAGGAATTCAAAACAAATGTGACCATATTCCCCTCAAAGCTGAATTTTTCATTGTTCATAAAAACATGGAACGAGCTGAAATTTCTTCACTATTACTTGAATTCGCTGATTCTTGTGGCCGGAAGTGCAGTGTGCGCGATAATTTTCAACGGTCTGATTGCATATAGCCTGGGTATTTTGAAACCCAAGGGACATAAGGCCATTTACGGACTGGTTGTCTGGAGCCTCCTTATCCCACCAACCACGAGCATGGTTGCGCTTTTTGTCAATATCAACAGGGTAGGGCTCAATAAATCCTTCCTGCCCTTGTGGCTGGCATACGGCGCAAATGCTTTTTATACGGTTTTGTTCAAGCAGTTTTTCGAGAGCATGCCGCGTGAGTTGTTTGAGGCCGCAAAGCTTGACGGATGCGGTGTTCTCCAAATGTTCAGGCTTATTATTCTGCCCCTTTCCAGGCCCATTATCATGGTAGTTGCCATTTTCTCAATAAATGCGGCCTGGTCGGACTTCCTGCTGCCTTACCTTGTTTTGAGCGGTTCCGGAATGGAAACTGTAATGATTGCGCTATTTAAATTCAGGAATGCCAATACGCCTTTTGTCGATGTGCTCAGAGCGGTTTTCTTTTCCATGGTGCCGCCGACGGTGCTTTTCATGCTTTTTCAAAGACAAATAATAAATGGTGCGGCAATAGGCGCAATAAAGGAGTAAACATGATGGCTAAGACTGCAGATAGGTACTTTCTTGCTGATCCTTGGAAAATAATTGAGGAAGGTTTCAATCCGTCTTACGGAATGGTTTCCGAGTCGGTTTTTTCAATAGGAAACGAATATATGGGCGTTCGAGGATATTTTGACGAGGGATATTCCGGTGAAAGCCTCGTAGGAAGTTATTTCAACGGGATCTACGAAAGGCTGGAGCATGCGCCGTCCCCATACAAGGGCATCGTGAACAGCACCGAATTCATGGTTAATTCGGTAAACTGGATCTTCACGAGAATATATGCCGAAGAAGAACAACTGGACTTGAAAAAGAGCAATTTCAGCTGCTTCAAAAGGGTATTGGACTTAAGGAGCGGCGTGCTGAGCCGCTCATTTACTTGGACGACCCGAAGCGGCAAAATGCTCAGGCTTGAATTCGAACGATTTGTCTCAATGAACAGGGTACATGTGGGCGCCCAGAAAATTTCGATAACCCCGTTGAATTTCAGCGGCGAGGTAAAAATTATCGCCGGTTTGGATTTTTCCGGCATCCATGTTGCATACGGGAGAAACTTCTGGAATTGTTCGGATATGAGAACGGATGAAAATTATCTTGGTATTGCAGGCACGGTTGAAAATACGGGATTCAAGGTTTTTTCAAACTGTGTTTTCCATGGGGATATCCGTTCACAAAAAGATATCTTCGCAAATGAAAAAAGCGTGGCGAAGGAATTCATTGTCCGGCTTGATAAAGGGGTCAAGGCGGAAATAACAAGAATCGCGGCAAACCTGGCGGACCGGGGCGCTTCCGGTGAATCCGCCGATACGTTTAAAGACCTGTGCGGCCATTCAAGAAATGAAATTGCCGGACTTGATTATGAAATGTTAAGAGAAGAGAATGAGGCGTGGTGGCAGGCTGCCTGGAACAAGTCGGACATTGTCATCAAGGGGGACGATCTGAACCAGCAGGGCATACGCTTCTGCATCTTCCAGATGTTCCAGACGTACCACGGTGCGATGAAGGGAGCAAACATTGGCGCCAAGGGGCTGACGGGCGAGGCTTACAACGGAAACGCCTTCTGGGACACCGAGATTTATTGCCTGCCGTTTTTTATCTTCAATAACCTTGAAGCGGCGAAAAATCTCCTGGTTTTCAGGTACCAAACATTGCCGGAAGCAAAGAAAAGGGCGGAAAGCCTGGATTGCAAGGGTGCATTCTACCCGATCGCAACCATCAGCGGGAGGGAATGCTGTACCCTTTGGCAGCATGCCAGCCTGCAGCTCCAGGCTTCAACTGCTGTGGCATACAGCATCTGGTTTTATGTGAGAATGTCGGGCGACAGGGAATTCCTGACCGAATGCGGCATCCCGATGCTGGTGGAAATTTGCAGGATGCTGGCTACCAGGGGCAGTTGGACTGAAAACGGGACAAAGTACGGCTATTATTGCGTTATGGGGCCGGATGAGTTCCAGATGATGGTGAATAATAACTGCTATACCAATTATATGGGCAAATTTGCTTTTAATTATACGCTTGATGTGCTGCGTGAGTTGAAAAACCAGGATGAACGCCAATACGCCGCGCTGGCTGGGAAAATGGAGCTTTCCGATGATGAATGCGCCATGTGGGGGAAAATGGCCGAATGCATGTATATTCCGTACGACAGCGAAACAAAGCTTTATGAACAGCATGACGGCTATTTCAAGCTGCCGCATGTAGATGTCTCTGCCATCCCGGTAGAAGATTTTCCGTTGTACCATCATTGGTCGTACGATAGGATTTACCGGAACGACATGCTAAAACAGCCGGATGTTTTGATGTTCATGCTCCTTTTCAATAAAAGCTTTCCCGAGGAAGTTATCAGGAAAAACTACGAGTTTTACGAGCCCAGATGCATCCATGAAAGCTCGCTGTCCCCGTCGGTTCATTCCATACTTGCGACACAGTTGAAGAAATTTGAAGAAGCTTATGAATTCTTCAAGTTTGCCACCAGGATGGACCTGGACAATTATAACAGGAATACCGCGGAAGGGCTTCACATTACGTCCATAGCGGCGGCCTGGATGAACATAGTTTATGGTTTCGGCGGACTTAGGACGGACGGTGATATTTTAAGTTTCTCCCCGTCGATACCGCGCGAATGGGAAGGCTATTCGTTCAGGCTGAACTACCGCAATTGCACGATAATAGTGGATGTCGGCAAAGAAACGGTTGCGCTCCGGGCAGAGGGCGGAGAAGAAATAACTGTTGAAGTTTACGGAAAAGAAATCCGGCTCGGGAACGAAGCTGTCATTTTGGAAATTCCCGACGAATGGAGATGGTCGGATTGATCAGTTGGAAAATAGGAGAAGAAGGCTTTGATCCTGAGAAAATAGCTGCCAACGGGAACAAGTACCTGGTAGGAAACGGGTACATGGGAATCAGGGGAACATTGGAGGAACACGGGAAGGAACAGCTGGCGGCCGTCAACCTGGCAGGAATTTATGATCGCGCGGGAAGCGGGTGGAGAGAGTCGCTGAACGCGCCCAACGGCCTTTATATCAACCTTAAAGCGGACGGCAGGGCATATGTGCTGCCCGGGGTTGCGCCAAAAGAGCACATTATTAGCCTTGATTACAGGAAGGCGTTGTTTTCCAGAAAAACAACATGGAAAACTGAACGCGGGCATGTCTCGGTAGAGTCCGAGAGGTTTGCAAGCATGGCTGAACCGCACCTTGCCGTACTGAAATACTCCGTTTATGCGGATTATTGCGCCGAGATTGAAATAACCGAAGGCATAGATGCGGATATATGGGAGATTAACGGCCCCCATTATGATACGGTGGAACTTGTGGAAAATGCCGGGCATCTTTTTGCCTTATGCACAACCCGCGAAAATAGGGAAAAGGTATGCGTTGTTGAATCCTGCCAGTTTGATTTTGATTATGATTTTAAAACCCGCCTTGTGGCCGGGGAAAGGTTTATTTGCAGACAAATGCGCTTTACCGCCGCGCCGGGGGTAAAGTATGTTTTTATTAAATGGATTGCGGTTTTTACCGGCAAGGATCATGCCGAGCCCGTGAATGAAGCTGTCCGGCTTGTGGATGAAAGCATGAAAAAAGGCTATACGGCCGTAAGGCAGGAGCATATCGGGAAATGGGAAGAGAAATGGCAGGTATCCGAGGTTGTTATTGAAGGAGACGATATGGCAATGGAAGCGCTAAATTATTCCATATATCACCTCCACTCAATAGCGCCGAGGCACTCGGACAGCCTTTCAATCCCGGCCAGGGGGCTCTCGGGGCAGACTTATAAAGGAGCGGTCTTCTGGGATACCGAAATGTTCATGCTCGACTTTTTTCTTTATACCGAGCCTTCCGTGGCCAGATCCCTGGTGAAGTACCGTATCGACACCCTTGAAGGGGCAAAAAGCAAGGCGAGGGATTATGGTTTTGAAGGGGCGTTTTACGCATGGGAAAGCCAGGAGGGCGGATATGACGCATGCTCCGATTACAACGTGGTGGATGTGTTTACAGGCAGGCCGATGAGAACGTATTTCAAGGATAAGCAGATACATGTTTCATCGGCTGTTGTGCATGCCATCATGCGCTACGTTGATATAACGGGAGACATGTCCGTGCTCTGTGACGGCGGCGCCGAAGTTGTAATAGAATGCGCCAGGTTTTATTATTCCCTTCTGCTGAAAAGAGTCGCCGGGGAAGCCTACGAACTGCATGATGTGGTAGGGCCCGACGAATACCACGAGCGTGTGAACAACAATGGTTATACAAACCGGATGGCAAAATTTACGTTTGACATGGCAATTGCATTGCTGGACACGATTGACGAACTGCCGGAGGACACGGCAAAGAGGCTTCGCGGCAAGTATCCGCCGGACGAAATGAAGCAGAAGTTCCTTGACGCATCATCGCGCCTGTACATACCAAAACCTGACGAAGAAGGCATTATTGAGCAATTTGACGGTTATGGTAAACTCGAAGACGTTGCATTGGAAGACCTTAGAAAAAGGCTTCTTGACGAAAGGGAATATTGGGGAGGAGCGTACGGTATCGCGTCGCAGACTAAAATTATCAAACAGGCCGACGTTGTTGCCTGGCTTGCTCTTTTTCCGGAAGACTTTCCGGTAGAGATCCTTGAAAAAAACTGGAATTATTATGAGCCCAGAACGGAACACGGCTCTTCACTCAGCGCCTGCATGCACGCGCTGCTGGCCTTGTACTGCGGAAAGCCGGAAAAAGCATACCCGTTTTTCATAAAATCGGCGCGTGCCGACCTCGACGGGACAGGAAAACAATGGGCGGGATTGGTCTATATAGGCGGCACGCACCCGGCAGCGGCGGGCGGAGCTTACATGACGGCAGTTAAAGGATTTGGCGGAATCAGCTTCGAGGGGGGTGAAGTGAGAGCGAGGCCTAGGCTTCCAAGGACGTGGAAGCGGTTGAGTTTCAAGGTCATGTACAGGGGAAGGCTGTACCTGGTCGACGTTACGGAAGGCTCAGCGGTTGTGACGGAACTGGCGTTAAAGAATTAAGTGAGCGTGCGTACGCTTTCCCGTTCAACAAGGTATGCCGGCAGAATGACTTCGGTTTTTTCGGGCTGAATGCCTTCAAGTTTCTGAAGCATGAAATCGACCGCCAGTTTTCCCTTGAGGCAAATATCCTGGTGAATGGTTGTGAGCGGCGGTGTAACCATGCGGCACAGGCTTATGTCGTCAAAGCCGACCACGGAAATATCGTCGGGCACTTTCACGCCGTAACCGCGCAAGCCCGCCATTATGCCCGCGGCCATTACGTCCGCCGTAACTACAAGGCCGGTGACGCCGGGAACTTTCACGAGTTCGCCGCTTAAGCTGATGCAGGAATCAATATCCATCTCGTGTTCAAATACAAGCTCCTTGTCGAATGGTATGGACGCCTCGGTCAGAGCAGCCTTGTAGCCGTAAAAACGTTCCTGCAGGACGCCGCCGTCCCTGATGCTTGGCGAAGCGAACGCGATGCGCCTGTGGCCGTGGGAAATCAGGTACTTGGTTGCGGTATAGCTGCCCTTGAAATCTTCAAGGCCGACATTGCAGAAATTGGGATGGTGAACATAGCTGTCAATTAGCACAATCGGAATTGTAAGCTGGGAAAGCACTTCAAAAAAACGGTCCTTGAACATGCCGGTAAAGAACAGGCCGTCAACATTCCAATTCTGCAAGAACGCCAGCAGTTCCTCGGGCGTCTCGACCGTCCTCAGCATGAGGTAATAGCCCTTTTCGCGGAGAGCCTGCTCAATAGCGCCTGTAAACGAGGACTGGAAAGGATCCTCCATAAAGTTGTTTCTCGTAATTATGTGGTTTATCATGCCGATAACCTTGGAAGAATTTGAAACAAGCGAGCGTGCGGACATGTTGGGAACATATCCCGACTCTTTGATAGCCTTCCGGATTCTTTCCACGGTTGCAGCCGAAACCCTGCCTGTCCTGCCGTGAATAACGTTGGAAACGGTTGTGCAGCTGACTCCTGCGATTTTAGCTACGTCCTTGATTGTCGCCATTTTATTAAGCATCCTTTCTGTCAGGTTTAATGTTAAACTTAGCATTAGTGTAGCATTTTTGCCGGCGTAATACAAATAAAATTTTTGATTTTACCATAAAAAAACGAATTTCAGCAAATACAGAAAGAATTTACTGAAGAACGGGAGATTTGAAAATGATAAAGGGAGTTATTTTTGATCTTGACGGGGTTCTTGTTTCGACGGACGAATTGCATTACAAGGCTTGGAAAAAGCTGGCCGACGAAATCGGCATAACCGGTTTCAACAGGGACGACAACAGGATGCAGCGCGGCGTCGGCCGCATGGAATCGCTTGAAATACTTTTGAGCAAGGGAAGCAGGAAGTACACGGATGAAGAAAAAGCCCGCCTGGCGGATAAAAAGAACGAATATTACAGGGGAATGCTCCGTGAAATGGATGAAGGAGCGCTTTTGCCGGGAGCGGTGGAAACTCTTGAAATGCTTCGGAGAAAAGGTGTCTTGATCGGGGTGGGGTCGGCTAGTAAAAACGCCCCGTTGATAATTGAAAAAACGGGGCTTTGCAGGTATATTGACAAGTTGAGCTGCGGGCTTGATATTTCCAGGTCAAAACCTGATCCGGAAGTTTTCCTGGTTGCCGCCGGAAAATTGAAGCTGCGGCCCGAAGAATGCCTGGTGGTCGAAGATTCAGCAGCCGGGATCGCCGCTGCCAAAGCGGCGTCCATGGCATCGCTCGGCGTCGGGCTGCATTATGAAAAGCTGGGCGCCGATTACGCGTCAGAAACGCTGCTTGGAGTTGACTGGGACATGATATTGGGTAATAAAAGCTGTCCGGGCGCCGAAGCCGTTCAGGGATTACCCGGATTTGGCGGTGCTGATATAACGGCATCAACAGCATCAACGTCATCGACGGCATAACGTCATCAATGTCATATAACAGCTTACAAACAAGGGGAGGGATTGTTATGGCGAAGAAAGAAAAGGGGATATTCGTGGAAATCGTTTTAATTGTGATACTGCTAGCCGCTGTTGCCGTTTCGGCGGCATACGTGCGCAATAAAGCCATTAGAGCGGAAAGCGGGGATATTCTTAAGGATGCGAAGCTTGTTCTTTATGAAGGCCCTAAATCACTGAAAGATGCGACGGACGAGGACATGAAGGCGGCTTCCGAATACCAGGGGGATATTTCACTGAAACACAGCGTCAATACCCAAGTTAAGGTAAACGGCTACGATTGTTACGTGTATGAAACGATGGTTAACAATTCGAGAGAATGGAATCCATATTACGCGCCTCTTCTTTCAAGAACTCCGGTCGCATATTTTGACTTTGAGAAGGCTGCGGTAATCGAGGTAGCGGTGAAGGACACCGAGATTGACAGTGTAAAAATAAGCCCGCTGAAGTACGGGATTGAAGCTGAAATTGACAAAGAAAAGAATGCTGTTGCATTCACAATAACCCAACCTGACGCGTATACGGTCACGTTTAACGGCTCACCCGAGCGGGCCGTGCACATATTTGCCTATCCGATCCAGGAAGAGATACCTTCGGAAAATGACGGCAGCGTAATATACATAGGCCCGGGCGAATGGAATATTGAATCGATAATGATGGAGGACGGCCAGACGCTGTACCTTGCGGGAGGAGCGGTGGTGCACTCGATTGTGAACGGGAACTACGTGAAAAATATAAAAATAATGGGGCGTGGGATTATTGACGGCTCGCATTACAAAGGGTGGCAGGGCAGAACCGCTTATATCCCGCTGAAATTCGACCATTGCGAAAATGTCGAGATTCGCGACGTGATTGTTCTGAACCCGAACGCATGGGCGTGCCAGGCTTTTGATTCCGTAAACGGCGTTGTGGACGGGGTAAAAATCATTACGGCAAGGCCGAACGGGGACGGCATCACACTGCAGTCTTGCAGAAATTACGAGGTAAGGAACTGCTTCGTCAGGAGTTGGGATGATTCGCTCGTCGTGAAAAATTACAGTGAGAATTCGAAAAACATAACTTTTAAAAACAACCAGTTGTGGACGGATTTTGCCCAGTCGATGGAAATCGGGTATGAAACCAACAAGGGGAACAAAGAAAATTCAAGCATCACGGATATTCGTTTCGAAAACATCACGGTGTTGAATAATTTCCACAAACCCGTCATATCGGTGCATAATGGCGATGACGCCATGGTTTCCGGCATAACGTTCAGGGATGTAACAGTTGAAAATGCGCAAATGGGAAGTGGCGACGGAGCCGGGATGCCTTACCTGATCGATCTGCA
This sequence comes from Bacillota bacterium, assembly GCA_050261495.1. GTDB lineage: Bacteria > Bacillota > Clostridia > Acetivibrionales > DTU013 > JBMNKL01. The sequence goes on along the minus strand of JBLNDI010000046.1, from coordinate 19,991 downwards.
CGTGGCTCAAAGCGCGAATTGGTCGACAACGAAAGAAAGAGGCAGGATCAAGGATGTTTTGATCGGAAATGTGCGAGTCCTGTCGGGGAAAAAATGTCCATCCCGAATAAAAGGGTTTGATGCGGAACACAACATTGAAAACGTGACGATAAGGAACCTTGAGATCCTGGGTACGAAAATCGGCGATTTGGATGAAGGCGGTTTTGAAATCGATCCGGCAAGCACAAAGAATATTGTGATTGAGCAGACGGAAGGAGGCATCAATTAATGAGCAGGAAATTGTTAAGGGACGCCGCCATTTTTCTTGCAGCAGTCCTCGTAGGTATACATATGTACGGAATTTTCGCCATTAAAGTGCCCATCCCGGAAATGGATCCGGCAAACCTGACGGTACATAAGGCTCCGGGCCAGTCAGAAGCAATGGAGCATCCGGCATTTAAAAAGGAAGAATACGTCCCCGTTATCCCTGAAGGCGAAAACCTGGCTAGGAAGGGCAAGGCGTCGGCAAGCAGCTTTACGCAAGTGTATACGGCTTCAAGAGCGATCGACGGCAAAGTTGACGGGCCGTCCTATTGGGAAGCGGAGCCGGACAGTTACCCAAACACGCTGACCGTTGATTTGACTAAAGCCTCAGAGATACATGCGGTGCGCCTCCGTCTGAACCCTATGAGCATTTGGGCAAAACGCACCCAGACTTTTTCAGTGAAAATAAGCGACGACGGGGAGAATTTCGACGAGCTTGTGGCTATGAAGCAATATACTTTTGATCCTGACAGGGGCAACGAAGTTATAATTGAATTTGAAACCGTGGAGACGCGGTATGTGCAGCTTGAATTTACAGAAAATTCAGGCGCGGGCGGTGGCCAGGCTGCAGAGTTCGAGATTTACGGCAAGTAATGGATGTGAGGTCTAAACCGGCTGATAGGGCGGCTTGCAATTTGACGTTAGGCTCCGTCATGAGTAATCAAAGTTAATCAAAGGGACGGTTCTTTTGATTAACATAACGCGGATTTGACATAGCCGGAACGGGAGAAGCAAGCGCGGTGAGCATGATCCGAGGCAATAAGGGTTGCGGCGAAATATTCCCCCCTTTATAACCGTGATGTAAACGGATAGTATCGGAAATAGCAACAGTCAGGGCGAAAATTTCCCGCCCCCAAAAAGATTAACGGACAGATATAATCACAAAATGTGGTTATACTGTCCTTTTATTTTCAATATATATATGTAATAGCTTTAATAAAATTACAGGCAAATATAATAATCGCACAAAAATGAAACGATTTACCGCGGCGCAGATCATAAGGACCCAAGTATATGCTGAACGGGCATAACCGTTTCGGAACAAGGGAAGCAGCTATTTAGCAGAAGATGAAAGGTTAATATGTCAGGAATTTAGGTAGCTTTGGAATCCCAGGATAACAGGGCTATTTAAAGGTATTAAATTTATAGGAGGGAACATAAAATGCGTTTAAAGAGACGGGTTATGTTTATCTTGAGTATTCTGCTAATATTGCCGCTGGCTGCATGCGGAGGAACCAAAACAGGCGGAGGAGATGCCGCAGAGGAAACCATAGAGGAAGTTGAACCCAGTGTCGTGACGGCCGACGAGACGAAAGAGGAAAGCGTCACTGCCGAGGAACCAAGCGGGGAAACGGCTGCTGCGGAAAATCCCAATGCGACGCCGGAGATGGATTTTGACCTGGGCGGAAGGACGATCAAAGTTGTATCCTGGTGGGACATGACACTTTCAGGTGAAGATCCGGATACTCTTCAGAGGATTGAAAACCTGGAGAAACTGAAGAAAAAACACAATTTTAATATCGAGTACATAGCCATTGATTATGGTGAGTACAGAGACAAGATTGTTGCTTCGTTGTCTGCCGGGCAACCGCTTGGTGACATCGTCAGAGTGGGTAAAGCCTACGCTATCCCGGCATTAGTGAAGAGAGACATGTTCTGGCCTGTAGACGAATATACAAAAAATGACAAGGTGTTTAACCAGACGGTGAGAGAGTTTTCAAAATATGAAGGAAGAAGCTACGGCTTCTCGGAAAACCTGCAAAACATGGCAACCGGCATCTTTTACAACAAGACGCTGGAAAAGAAATTAGGCCTGAAGCCGCTGCAGGAGTATATGAATGAAAATACGTGGAATTGGGAAACGTTCATAACCGTTGCAAAATCGGCGAACAGGGATACGGACAATGACGGGAAGCTGGATACCTGGGGACTTGCATCCGGGGGATTCCTTGAACAGGCTTTGGCTGCAAATGAAACCGACCTGGTAAATGAGGAAATGAAAAAGCATAACCTTGACGATCCCAGGGTTATCGAGACATTTAACTTTATTTCCAGGCTTGCAACAGAAAATGTTCCCAGGCCGACGGAAGGCGGAGACTGGACGGAACCCCGGCAGTTTTTCGTACAAGGGAACACATTAATGTATGCGGGCTGCGATTATGAGACGTCCGGCCTCCAAAATGACATGGCGGATTATGAGATAGGTTTCCTTCCCTTCCCGAAAGGACCGAGCGCCAGTACCTATCACGGATGCGAACCTTTGGCGCAATTCCTGACGATTCCCAAAACCGTGGATAATCCCGAGCAGTTGTTATATATCTGGGAAAAGATATTTGATATCGAATCTGTCTATGAGTATCCCGGTCAGGGATGGTATGAAAACCTTTTCGACAATGAAGACGACATTAACAACTTAGTAACGGCGGCAGCGGGCATGCGGCTTACCAACCAGGCTTCCTTCCCTGACTTTCCTTTCTGGAACATACTCGGAGACCTTAGGAACGGGGTATCGGTATCTACGGTGATTGAAACGTACAAAGCAGATTGCCAGGCTAAGATAGACGCTGTGTATAACAACTGAAATACTTGCATTTTTAGTGAAGTCCCCATTTGGATATTGCTCTGAATGGGGACTTCCATAAAAAGAGGAGATTCCCGTAACGAGGTGCAAAGATGAACTCCTGCAAGAAACGTTTTTTGATAGTCCCGGCAGCTGTGGTTTTAATCCTGTTGATATTGTCTGTCTTCCGTTCGGAACAAATGCCGGACGTATCATTCTATGCGGCGTCTGATTTCAAAGCGGAAACAGATTTGTATGATAAAAGCGGCTACGAGCAATATCTCGCTATGCACTCCGACGCCGTAAAGCCCGGCCGGACCATCAGGATAGAAGGCGAAGAGTATGTTGATGCAACAGGTGGACAGTTTGAAATAGCAAAACAATACATGGGTTTGGACGGAACCGCGGTTTTGACCCCTGAAACGGGTACAATCAGCTGGACGGCAGAGATAGAGGAACCCGGTCTTTACAACATGAAAGTTCATTACTATCCTGTTGAGGGGAAAAGCTCGGCTATTGAAAGATCGCTGTCAATCGACGACGAGACGCCTTTTACGGGTGCAAAGCTGTTGCTGTTTGAACGGATATGGGGCGACCGGGAAGAAGGGTTCATAAGGGACGACCGCGGCAATGACCTGCGTCCGCGGCAAATCGAAAAACCCCGGTGGGAAACCGCATGGGTCAAGGACAGTGAATATTTTAATGAAGAACCTTATTTGTTCTATTTTGATAAAGGAGTTCATACAATATCCCTTACAGCTTTAAGAGAGCCCATGGCCATTGATTATATCGAGCTGTGCCAGGATGAAGAAGTAAAAACCTATGATCAAATGAAAAAAATCTACGAAGAGACGGGGCTGAAACCTGTGGAGAACCAGTGCGTGATAATACAGGCAGAGGCCGCCGCAAGCAAATCTTCACCGACCTTGTACGCAATATCGGACAGGTCAAGTCCTTTAGTTGTTCCGTACCATGTTTCCAAGATCAGAATGAATGCTATCGGAGGCTACAACTGGCGGCTTCCGGGCCAATGGATAGAATGGGAAATCGAAGTGCCTGAGACAGGCTTGTACCAGGTGGCGCTGAAACGGAAACAGGATCAGCTGAGAGGAATTTTTGCAACACGGAGCCTGACAATAGACGGTCGATATCCATTTCAGGAAATGAAACGGATCCGGTTTTATTACGATCCCGATTGGCAAATGGATATACTCGGAGATGAAGAGCCTTACCTTTTCTACCTGGAAAAAGGCACCCACCGTTTACGGCTGACAGCCACGCTGAGAGAAATAGCGCCGCTCATTCAGACGATGCAATCAAGCATTCTAAAGCTCAATGAGATGTACCGGAAAATCCTTATGATCACGTCCGTCAACCCGGACCCGTTCCGGGATTACCAGCTTGAGAAGCGGATTCCCGGCATGACGGAGGTTTTCAGGGAACAGGCCGAAATAATCCAGTCCGTTGCCGATTACCTTGTGCAGGTTACAGGAGAAAAAAGTGATAAGGTAGCGCCGCTTCATTCCATTGTCATCCAGCTGAAGGATATGGCGGAAAGGCCTGAAACTGTCGCGCGACGGCTCAACGAGTTTAAAGTCAACGTCGGCGGGCTTGGAACGTGGATTCTCAGCGTTAAGGAACAGCCGCTGACTCTCGATTACCTTGTTGTATCAACTCCCGGCTGCAATCTTCCGGAAGCGGAAGCATCCTTCCTGCAAGGCGTCAGGCATGAGCTCGGATCATATATTGCATCGTTTACCGAGGACTATGACAGTATCGGAAATATTGCAGACAAGGGGCAGGTGATCACGGTATGGATTGCGACAGGCAGGGATCAGGCGCAAACACTAAAAGCGATGATTGACGACGTCTTCACGCCGGATACAAATATCGGCGTGAGATTAAGGATTGTACCTCCCAATATCCTGCTGCCGGCTACATTGGCGGGAGAAGGCCCTGACATTGCCATGCAGGTCGGTGAGGATGTACCGGTCAATTATGCCATGAGAAATGCCGCCATAGAATTATCACAGTTTCCGGATTTTGAGCAGGTAGCCGCCCGGTTCCGTGAAAGCGCATTGACGCCTTACAGGTTCAACGGCGGAGTTTACGCGCTTCCGGAACAACAAAGCTTTCCTGTTCTCTTCTACAGGAAAGATGTTCTGGAAGAGTTGGGCCTGACTCCTCCCAGGACATGGGATGACGTTTATAACATGATACCGGTATTGCAGAAACATAACCTGGAATTTTACCTGCCGCTTGAGACCACGCTGAACAATGCGAACCTTGTGCCGAATGCAACGTTTGCCATGCTGCTTTACCAGAATGGAGGAGAGTTCTATACCGAGGATCAAAAAAGGAGCGCCCTTGATTCTGTAATATCCATAGAAGTGTTCAGAGAGTGGTCTAGGTTCTATACGAATTATAAATTCCCGTTGCAGGCAGATTTTGTAAACCGGTTCCGTACCGGAGAAATGCCAATAGGTATTGCAAATTATACAACCTATAACATGCTTGTGGTTTTTGCGCCTGAGATAAAAGGGTTGTGGGATTTCACCATTGTACCGGGAACAGTGCGGCAGGACGGTTCAATAAGGCATGACGTGGCCAGTTCCACATCGGCTGTAATAATGCTGAAAAATGCAAAAAACCCGGGAGCGGCATGGGAGTTTATGAAATGGTGGACAGACAAGGAAACTCAAATCCGATACGGTCGGGAGATGGAGGCGCTGATGGGAGAATCCGCGCGCTATCCGACGGCGAATGTCGAAGCGCTGGAAGAATTGCCATGGCCTGTGGAGACTTATAAAAAATTAAGCGAGCAGTGGAAATGGGTTAAAGGCATTCCACAAGTCCCGGGAGGGTATTTCACCGGGAGGCACCTGGATAATGCTTTCAGGAAAGTTGTGAATAGCGGTGAAAACTACAGGGAAGCGCTGCTGGACTATGTTATTTACATTAACGATGAAATCAGGCTGAAGAGACAGGAGTTTAATTTACCGTATTAGGCAGGGAGGCGGAACAATTGCAGGTAGAAAACGCAAGGCGGACGATATTGCGCCCGGTTCGGGCAGGAAGGGTTTCCATATGGGCTGCGGTTTTGAAAGAACTGCACAAAAACATCCACTATTACGTGTTGATGAGCCCGTATATGCTGATATTTTTCCTGTTCACCGCAATCCCGGTGGCAATTTCTCTGGGCATCAGCTTCACTTACTTCAATATGCTGGAGTTTCCTCGGTTTATTGGGTGGCAAAACTATTCCAGGCTGCTTTTAGGCGATGATATCTTTTTGATTGCGCTGAAGAATACATTGCTTTTCGCAATCATTACGGGACCCGTCAGCTATATAGCATGCTTTGTTTTTGCCTGGATTATCAACGAACTGCCCCCGAAGGCCAGGGCGTTGATGACTTTGATTTTCTATGCGCCTTCGATATCCGGGAATGTTTATGTCATATGGAGGATTGTGTTCTCGGGAGACAGGTACGGGTTCCTGAACGGTTTTCTGCTGGGAACGGGGTTCATACTGGAGCCGGTTCAATGGCTGCTGGATGAAAAGTATATCCTGGCCGTAATTATTGTAGTACAGCTATGGATGAGCCTCGGAACTAGTTTTCTTGCATTTATAGCCGGCCTGCAAACGGTTGACAAATCCCTGGTAGAAGCTGCTTCGGTGGACGGCATCAGGAACAGGTGGCAGGAACTTTGGTATATCACTTTGCCTTCAATGCGGCCGCAATTGTTGTTTGGAGCTGTCATGCAGATTACCGCTTCCTTTGCGGCTGCGGAGATTTCGATAGAATTGGCGGGATTCCCAAGTGTCAATTACGCGGCTCACACGGTAGTAACCCATTTGATGGATTACGGGACCATCCGCTTTGAAATGGGATATGCGTCCGCGATTGCGACGGTTCTTTTCTCATTGATGGTCGGTACGAATATCGTCATACAGAAATTATTGCGAAAGGTAGGTGTGTGATGTTGGCAGCGAAAGCTATCCGAGTCTTCCGGGCGCCAAAAAAGCTTAATCGCTCATTTGCCGTCACTTTATTGCTGTTCATGTTCCTGGGGCTGGTAGGCGCATTCATGGCTCTGCCTTTGATTTATACCATTAATAACGCTTTCAAGCCGCTTGATGAGTTATACATGTTTCCGCCGCGCTTTTTTGTGAAAAATCCCACGACGAACAACTTTTTTCTCCTGGTAAACTTGTTGGGCAATTCATGGGTGCCGTTCACCAGGTATTTGTCAAATACGGTTTTTATCACAATTATCGGGACGGTCGGCCATATATTGCTGGCTTCTGCGGCGGCGTATCCGCTGGCGAAATACAAGTTCCCGGGATCTAAAGCATTATTCTCGATCATTGTTCTTTCATTGATGTTTTCGCCGCATGTGACTTTTGTGCCGAATTACATGATAATGTCACGGCTTGGATGGATCAATACGCATGCTTCCATAATAATTCCCGCATGGGGATATCCGCTCGGTTTATTCCTTATGAAACAGTTCATGGAACAGATCCCCGTTTCTTTACTGGAAGCCGCTAAAATTGACGGAATGAACGAGTACAAGATATTCTGGAACATTGTCATGCCCAATGTCAAGCCTGCCTGGCTGACGCTTTTGGTGCTGCAGTTTCCGGGTCTCTGGGGATCAACCGGCGGCAGCTTTATTTATAGCGAAAACTTGAAGACACTTAATTACGCATTGGGGCAAATTATTCAGGGAGGGATTGCAAGAGCGGGTGTAGGAGCAGCCGTCGCCGTGGTGCTCATGGTTGTTCCAATTACTATTTTTGTAATCTCGCAGGGCAGCGTCATTCAAACAATGACAACCTCAGGAATAAAAGATTAGGGGGATGCCGCGCTATGACCAGGAGTACGAAAAAAGCCAGGGCTTTTGTTCTTATAGTACTATGGCTGATTCTTTATTCTTTGGCGGGATCTAACTGCGCGCATGCGGAAGATCCCTCTTATAATTACTCATATTGGGGCGATACCGTCGCTTCGCCTGCGGCTTACCTTGCGACGACACTGCTGGACGGTGAGAAGCTGGGAACAGGTCCGCTGAAAGAACCCAGCGACATTCATGTATCCGGGGATCAGCAAGTCTATATCATGGACTCCGGAAACAACCGCATTATAATAACGGATTCGAATTTTGAACTGATAACTGTCGTTGATTCGTTTGAACATGACGGAAAAACCGACTGCTTTCTCAATCCCCAGGGACTCTATGTGACGGAAGATAAGCATGTCTATGTCGCGGATACGGATAACGGGCGGGTTGTTCATCTTGATAACAATTTTAACCTGATTAATATCATTGAATCCCCCGAGTCCGAGATGCTTCATGAAACATTTGTATTCAGGCCGGCCAGGGTCGTGGTGGATAAGGCGAAAAGAGTTTATGTTATGTCCATAGGGGTATTCGACGGGTTCATGGAATTTAACGCAGACGGAACATTTACAACTTTTATAGGCGCCAACAGGGTATACGTCGATCCGGTCGAATACTTCTGGAAGCTCGTGGCTACCAGGGAACAGCGCAGCCAGATGGTCCAGTTTACGCCTACCGAGTTTACGAATTTGGACATTGACCAGGACGGGTTCATCTATGCAACAAATGCCGACCAATACGGCGACAACATAAAAAAACTAAACGCGCAGGGGACCGACATTTTACGGAGAGACGGATATATCAAGCCGTGCGGTGATATACGATACACTGTCGTTGACGGACCGTCGAGACTGGTGGACATAGATGTTGCGGACTGCGAGATCTACTCGGTCCTTGATTCAAAAAGAGGGCGTATCTTTACTTATAACAGCGATGGTTATTTGTTGTATATTTTCGGCGGGCTGGGCAACAGGCTTGGTGAATTCAATATGCCGAAGGCAATTGAGCGCCTGGGCGACAATTTTCTTGTTCTTGATAAGGCATTCGGCGAGATTACGGTATTCGAGCCAACCGAATATGGCAGAACGCTGAACGAAGCGGTCAGGAGCTACTACCGGGGCGAAGAGGAGAAGGCTTTCGAATTATTTGCCAAAACAGCCAATTTAAATGCGAATTTCGAATATGCTTACAGCGGAATCGGCAAGTCTCTCCTCAGGCAAAACAAATATAAAGAAGCTGCGGATTTTTTCAGGGAAGGTATGGACCGTAAGAACTATTCAAAAGCGTTTCTCCTTTACCGCAGGGAAGTGATGAGGGATTATTTTCCTAAGGTGATGACCGGTTTTGCGGTTTTGGTCCTTGGCATTCTCCTTTTGAGAGTATTTGCAGGGAGGACCCGGAAACGGAGAAAAGGGGGTTTTTCCTATTGAGCATTGATGTTCTAAAATTCCCGCTCTACCTGATTTTTCATCCGTTTAACGGATACTGGGAACTGAAATACGAACGTGATAAAAAAGTTAATATTCGGATTTCATTCGGCATTTTGGCGCTGTTGTCGCTTGAGATGATCCTGCAAAGCCAGTACAGCGGTTTTCTGGTCAATTATACGGATCCTGACGAGTTGGACAGCATCAAGGAGATTTTATATGTTGTGGCGCCTGTTTTGTTTTGGTGCATAGCGAATTGGTCACTGACAACATTAATGGACGGAGAGGGGAAATTTTCCGAAATATTCATATCTACTTGTTTTGCGCTAATTCCCATGGTTTTGATCAATTTGCCATGGATATGGCTAAGCAATTACATTTCCATGGAAGAAACCGCTTTCTATTATTTTTCGCAAAGCATTGCGGCTTTGTGGTGCTTGTTCCTGCTATTTGTCGGCAACATGACGGTGCACCAGTTTACGCCTTCAAAAACGGTTGGAACCATGATATTAACCGTGGCGGCTATAGGCTTTATTGCGTTTTTATGCCTGCTGTTTTTCAGCTTGATCCAGCAGATACTGGCGTTTGTTACGACTATTTATAAAGAGCTGGTTTTTCGCAGATAGGAAAGGTGAGGATATTAAGATGAAAATTTCACGGACAACCCTGTTCTGTGTGATCCTGATACATGCATTGCTGGTTGCGGGATGCTCAGGCCCTGCAAATAAAGCGGCCGGCGATGATCAACAAACCAAGTTTGTTTTGCCGGAAGGAGAAAATATGACGGCATCCTTTACCGATTCGCGTCTACCCGGCATGAAGGGCGTCGCGGAGAATGAGAAACTGAAATTATTTATTAATGAGCAAACCGGGGAAATCGCCGTGATTAACAAGGCAGATAACGAGATATTCAGAAGCAATCCGGCGGAACGTGATTCGGATCCGATTGCTTCCGGAGTAAATAAGGATTTGTTGTCCGCACAGGCGGCATTGTTCTTCTACAATATATATGGACAGATCAGTTCCGTAAACACTTGTACCGACAGCGCGGCTTACAAGCAGCTGGCCTTCAGGACCCTGCCGGGCGGCGTAAGCGTATCTTACTTGTTAGGTACGGTTGAAAAAACTATAGATGATATGCCTAAGATGATCAGCAAGAAACGTTTTGAGCAGCGTTTATTAAGCAAAGTAAACAAAGCTCAGAAAAAGGCATTATCTATTGCTTATCGGGAAGACAAGGAAACAGGACTTTATAAAAGGAACGACGGACTGAAAGGCCTGCAGCTGAAGCGGGCGCTTGAAGCCTTTGAAGCAGCCGGATATACGACGGAAGACCTGGCCCACGATATTGCGGAAAACAACCTGGACCAGGAAAAGCCAATCCCGCGCCTCTTCCGTTTATCCATCGAATATGTGCTGGACGGGGATAGTCTTGTTGTCAGGGTTCCCGTATCTGGCATCCGGTTCCCTGAAGAATACCCGGTAAACTATATAACCGTCCTGAACTTTTTTGGCGCAGGCAGTGTGGATGAACGGGGCTCGATTTTCGTTCCGGACGGTTCGGGCGCGCTGATTCATTTTAATAACGGCAAATCGGAGTATCCCTCCTATAAACAGGATGTTTACGGAAATGATCAGACAATTGACAGGACAGACTTTCTAAAGGGAGACCAAACGGTGAGAATGCCGGTTTTTGGGATAATTAAAGAAAACAGCGCATTCCTGGGGATTATTGAACAAGGGGCTTCGACCGCTTCGATAAATGCTGACGTCAGCGGCAGGACCAACAGTTATAACTGCGTTTATCCAAGCTTTTACGTGGTAAACAAGGATGACGTTACATTAAATGCACCGGAGCAAAAGTGGTCATTGTCAAAGTTCCAGGAAAGGCCTGTGAAGACGGATTTTGTGATACGCTATGTCTTTCTGGGAGGGGAAGATGCTTCATATCAGGGGATGGCCAGGTATTACCGGAAGTACCTGGTGGAAAACAACATGCTGTCAAAGAATAATAAGAACCAGGCAGCGGAAGATACGGCTTTTTACCTGCAGCTGATCGGCAGCATATCAAAGCGGAAACATTTTCTTGGCGTGCCCTACCAAGCTCTTGAACCATTAACGACACTGGAAGAAGCAAAATTTATCATTTCGCAGTTGAAACGCCGGAATGTCAATAATATAAAACTGAAGTATACCGGTTGGTTCAACGGAGGCTATGACCACAAGGCGCCCAAATCAATTTCGGTTGACGGCGCCATAGGCGGGACCGGGGGATTAGCCGGATTCATTGCTTATGCTCGCAAAGAAAACGTATCTTTCTATCCGGATGTTGCTTTATTAAGCTTCAAGAACACTTCAGGATTCAGCGAATCCAATGAAGCCGTAAGAAGAATAACAGGAGCCCCCGTGACCATATACCCGGTAGATCAGGCGATGAACCGCCGTGACCGGGAACGCATTCCGGCCTATCTCTTATCCCCGAGAGTGCTGGCGCGGTACACGGAATCGATGCTGGAAGGTTTGGAGGATCTTTCGATAACCAGTATATCTTTAAGAGACCTTGCCGACCAATTGAACAGCGATTACCGGAAAAACAGGATGATCGACCGGACGGAGTCTGAATCCGTTTCTGTTCAGGCTTTGGAGAAAATCCGGCAGAAAACTCAGAACGTTATGGCCGACGGCGGGAATGCATATGCATGGCGCTTTTTGACGGAAATCACAAATGCGCCTTTGTCGTGCAGCAATTTTAAACTCGAAGATGAGTCTGTTCCATTTTACCAAATGGTAATCAGGGGATTTATTGAATACACGGGAACGCCGTATAACCTGTCTGCTTATGTAAATCACCGGCAGTATGTGTTAAAATGCCTGGAATACGGATCCAATGTTTTTTTTGCATGGATTTATGAGTCGAATGACAAGGTGAAGGACACGGAATATGATTATTTGTACTCGGTATATTACAACCATTGGATTGACTTGGCCCAGGAGATATACCATGAAGTTAACGGCGCGCTGAGACATGTTGAAAACCAGGGTATAATTGACCACAGGAAAATTGCCGATGGTGTTTATAAGACAGTTTTTGAAAATAATGTCTATATTATTGTTAATTATAACCGTACACCGGTATCGGTCGATGGTGTAACGGTAAATGGCTATAGCTTTAAAATGGGGGGTGGACTATCTTGAAAAATTTACCCGGGAAGACGCGTTTGACATACGCGCGGCAGAAGGCATTATGGGGTATGGTCTTTGTACTTCCCTGGCTGCTGGGATTTATCCTGTTCTTCCTGATTCCATTAATAAACTCGATACGTTTCAGCATGAACAAGGTGGATGTGGACGGGAGCAGCATTAGCCTGACATTTAAAGGATTTGATAATTTTATTGAATGCCTGATGGTTCATCCCGATTTCAACCGCACATTGGTTGAATCAATCGCAAATATGCTGGTAAATGCGCCTTTGGTTGTCATTTTCAGTTTATTCGTGGCCGTATTGCTCAATCAAAAATTTGTAGGAAGAACGTTCGCCAGGGCGGTATTTTTTCTGCCTGTCATATTAGCTTCCGGAGTCATTTCAAGGCTCGAAACCTCAAGCCTGATTGAAACGATGAATATTGATGATGCCGGAACAAGGTTTATAAACCTTTTAGGCAGCTTTGAACTGAGGCGCATGATGCTGGAAATCGGCATGAGTGAATGGATCGTTGACTACTTGACGGGTGCGGTTGACCGGATTTATGAAATCATTAGCTTATCGGGCGTGCAAATCATGATATTCCTGGCCGGAATCCAGACAATACCGCAGCAACTATATGAAGCGTCAAAGATAGAAGGAACGACCGGTTACGAAGACTTTTGGAAAATAACGTTTCCCATGGTGAGTCCTCTTATCCTGGTTAACGTAGTTTATACGATTATTGATTCATTTTCAAGCAATGCAATCACGGATTTGATTAGGGAGACCGCTTTCGGCAGATTTGATTTCGGATTAAGCTCAGCAATGGCGTGGATTTACTTCCTGGCCATAGCAATCATTTTGATTGTCAGCACTCGCATCATATCGAAGGGGGTCTTCTATCAAGAATAAGCTGTCATTACTTGAAAGGAAGGTAATGAATATGAATATCGGCAAAGTCATGAAAAGATTGCAGGCAAGCCGGTTTTTATCGTCAAGCATCTGGAAAAAGCGGCTTTGGTCTTTTGTGCGGTTTATACTTATTACGGGATTGTCGTTCGTCATTTTATATCCTATCCTGAAGAAGATTTCCACGTCGGTTAAAGACAAGGTGGATTTATATTCGCCTATTGTCGCATGGATTCCTGAGCATTTCACCTTGGAAAACATAAAGTATGCGGTTGAAATCATGGATTATTGGGAAACCCTGCTTAACACGATTATAATTTCGGCTTTGACCACCGTTTTGACGGTTATATCGTGCGCCTTGGCCGGATACGGGTTTGCGCGGCTGAGGTTCAAGGGAAGCAGCCTGCTTTTTGCAGGGGCAATCCTGACAATTCTTGTTCCGCCTACAACCATTCTTATTCCAATTTACCTGAACCTTAAAAACTTCACCCTGTTCGGCCTGATTCCGCTGATTTCGGGAGAACCGACAAACCTGCTTGATACATACTGGCCGTTTGTTTTAACGTCTCTCCTGGCTAATTCTTATAAAGCAGGATTGTTTATATTCATCTTCAGGCAATTCTTCAGGGGTATTCCAAAAGATATCGAGGAAGCGGCTTATGTGGACGGCGCTAATGTTACCGGCACATTTTCACGGATTATGCTTCCGAATGCAATACCGGCCATTGTTACCGTAAGCCTTTTTTCGTTCGTCTGGCAGTGGAATGACAGCTTTTTTACGACAACATATTTAACGTCAAGCAAGGTGATGTCCACACAATTGTCGTCACTGCCCTATAATCTGTCTATCCGGCTGGGCCAGTTAATGGGGTTCGGAGGCAGGGTGGATCCGTTTTACCAGAGCATGGTGCAAGACACAGGTATTTTGCTCGCAATGCTGCCGCTGATCATCATCTATTTATTCGCCCAGCGCTATTTCGTTGAAGGCGTCGAGAGGACGGGCATTGTTGGCTGATACCGGGAAGAAACAATAAAAAGGAGCGTGTTTGGTTTATGGAAAATTTCCGAAACAGGCTTAAAGCCATAATCATTGCTGCCATAGCGACAATTTCGATGGTTTGGGTTTTTGTCCTGCTGAACGGCTGCAGCCGGGATATAAAGGTTTCAAATTCCGATGCGCCGATGGGGAAAACGAACGACGCCGGAACAGAAGATGGCGGGGCGGATGTCACGGAAAAACCTGCCGGTGGGCTGCCAACGCCGGGAGATGATTCATCCGGCAGGAATGGACAAACCGCCGGAGAAAAGGCGAAGAAACCGGAAAAACCGGCGGAACCATCGGTTGAAGAGGATATTCCGTCTATTGCGGAAACATATAAAGATTATTTCCCGATAGGCTCGGCGATTGAACCAAATCAGACAACAGGCCTGATAGCCGGGCTGCTCAAAAAGCATGTTAATATGCTGGTGGCGGAAAACGCAATGAAGCCTGTGTCAATCCAACCGACGGAAGGTAATTTTCAATGGTCTCAGGCAGATAAAATTGTCAGGTTTGCTAAGGAAAACGGCATGGAAATCCGCTTCCATACGCTTGTTTGGCACAACCAGGTACCTGCCTGGTTTTTCAAAGATAAAGAGGGCAAACCGATGGTTGACGAGACCGATCCGAAAAAGCGTGAAGCAAACAAGAAACTGCTGCTTCAACGCCTTGAAACACATGTCCGCACAATTGTCGAACGATACAAGGACGATATAAAATCATGGGATGTCGTAAACGAAGTGATCGAACCGAACCATCCCGGCGGCATGCGAAACAGCCCCTGGTACCAGATAACGGGGACCGAATTCATCGAGACCGCATTCCGCGCTGCGCGTGAAGCAGGCGGACCCGACATCAAGCTCTATATCAACGACTATGGGACCGACGACCCGGTAAAGCGCGACAGGCTGTATGAGTTGGTAAAGGAACTGCTGGATAAAGGGGTGCCGATCGACGGAGTAGGTCACCAGACGCATATAAATATCTACTCACCCTCCATAGACAGGATCATAGATTCAATGAAGAAGTTTGCAGGACTTGGATTGGACAACATTATCACCGAGTTGGACATGAGTGTATATTCCTGGGACAACCGCAGCGATTATGGCGATGAAATACCCGAATATGTACTCATCACCCAGGCGCAGCGTTACAGGGATTTATTCGCAGCATTGAAAGAAAATAAGGACATCATAAGCGCAGTCGTATTCTGGGGTATTTCGGACAGGTATACATGGCTGAATTCGTTTCCTGTGAAACGGACCGATGCCCCGCTCCTTTTTGACAGGAACTTTCATGCAAAACCTGCGTACTGGGGAGTTGTCGATCCTTCCAAGGTTCTTTTGGACAGGACGATAGAAGAGACGGCGGAGCCGGACGGTAAACCGGCAAGCGCCACCGGCAAGCTATGGCCGAGCGGGAATCCGCTGGTGTCGCACAAATTCGGGGCGGACCCTTTTGCCTTGGTGTACAGGGACCGCGTTTACCTGTACATGACGAATGACGTGCTGGAATATGATGCAGACGGAAACGTAAAAGAAAATACATATGGAAAAATCAACAAAATATCGGTCATATCCTCCGACGACCTGGTGAATTGGACGGACCACGGAGAAATCAGCGTTGCAGGTCCGCAGGGAGCGGCAAAATGGGCTTCCCAGTCGTGGGCGCCGGCAGCCGCGCATAAGGTGATCGACGGCAAGGACAAGTTTTTCTTGTATTTCGCCAACAATGCAAGCGGCATAGGTGTTTTGACGAGCGACAGCCCGACCGGCCCCTGGGATGATCCAATCAAAAAGCCGCTGATTTCCCGGGCGACACCGGGAGTTCAAGGAGTGGTATGGTTATTTGACCCGGCCGTTTTTGTGGATGACGATGGAAAGGCATATATTTATTTTGGGGGCGGAGTCCCGAAAGGACAGGATGAGATGCCGAATACGGCGCGTGTGATGAGGCTGGGCGACGATATGATCAGTGTGGAAGGAGAAGCGGTTACCATTCCTGCACCGTTTATGTTCGAAGCTTCCGGCATTAATAAATATAACGGCGTTTATTACTATACGTATTGCTCCAACTTTTATGGCGGAACCAGGCCGAAAGGAAGCCCGCCGGCCGGGGAAATCGCCTATATGACCGGCAGCAGCCCGTTGGGACCCTGGGAATATAAGGGGACAATTCTGAAAAACCCGGGTTATTTCTTCGGAGTTGGAGGCAACAACCATCATTCCATCTTCAGACTGAAAGACGCCTGGTATATCGCTTACCATGCCCAGACGTTGTCCAAAGCGATGGGAATTCCGAAAGGATACCGTTCCACCCACTTGAACCGGGTTTTTTTCAACAAGGACGGTACAATAAAAGAAATTGCCGCCGATTATAAAGGGGTGGAACAGCTTAAGACGCTTAATCCTTATAAACGCGTGGAAGCCGAAACATTTGCGTGGAATGCGGGAATCCTTACAAAATCCGCCGGCAATGATAATTCACAGTAAAGAGTTTTAACAGATATTGATAACGGTGATTGGATCGCATTGTCGAAAGTTGATTTTAGCGAGGATGGCGCTTCTTTGTTTACCGCATCGGTTTCGAACATTAAAGCGGACAGCATGATAGAGCTGCGGTTGGATGGCGTGGACGGGGTATTGATCGGAACGCTCCCGGTTTCTTCGAATGGCGGCGGACAGGCTGATTGGACCGAAATCAGGACCGAAGTTTCAGACGCTGTGGGAGTTCATGATTTATTTATCATATTTAAGGGGCCCCCGAATAAAAAATTGTTTGATTTTGATTATTGGCAGTTTACAAAAATGTAATGATTACCGCCGGAAGGGCGTTTCACACCGCGCTTTGTGCGAAATTCCAATGACCGGACCCTTAACTTGAAAAATTTCAATTTTACAGATATAATATTCTAAGTGCAATTATTGTTAATTGCATAACGATTTCTCAGGTTTAATTCTTGTAAGTAAGAATTAGAGGGGAAATTTTCTGATTTAATTCAGGAAGGCATTTATGGATAGCAATCTGAGGGATTCAGGCATCAAAGTTATAGGAAACATTCCGTGGGGAACGCATATTGCCCAGTTGTACGATTCACCGCTCGAGTGCTGCAAAGTTGTTATGCCTTTTATACAGCAGGGATTGCGGAATAATGAATTTTGTGTCTGGATTTATAATAAAGATGAAAATTATGAAGAAATAAAAAGCGTCATCCGTAAACATTTCAAGGATTTGAACAAATACATCGACAGTGGGTGCCTAAGATTAATCCCGCATACCGAATGGTATTTTAAAGACTATAAATTCCAGGAAATCAGGGTAAACAAGCAGTGGAAGGAATTAATCAAGTATGCGCTTGACTGCGGGTTTGACGGTTTGAGGGCGGTAGCCAACACTTCATGGGTAAGCGGCCGGTATTCCAGGTCGTTTTCGCATTACGAGCGTAAAGTAAATAGTATAATGTCCGAGCTTCCTTTTATAGCAATATGTCAATATGATGCAAATAAAGTGGATACTTTCGAAATTGCCGAGATATTAAAGAACCATAGTTACGTGATTGTAAAGAATGGTATAAAGTTAAAGGTCTTAAAAAATGTAGAGCTCATGATAAGGGACAGGCAGCTTGAGGTAAGCAAGGAACAATATCTGAAAAGTCAAAAGCAGTTGGATGAGGTGCGGGAGTACGACAGAATCAAAACAGAGTTTTTGGCCAATATTTCTCATGAATTCAGGACTCCGCTGAATGTCATCCTTTCCTCGCTTCAAATGCTTAAACTAAACGGGAGCCAGGTATACAGGGATAAAAGCAAGAAATACATTGATTATATACAGCAAAACTGTTACAGGCTGCTGAGGCTTATCAACAACCTGATCGACCTGACCAAAATAGATGCAAATTTTTATGAGATCACGCCGCAGAATTACAATATTATCGTGCTTATAAAAAGCATAACCATGTCTGTTGAGGAATACGCGAAAAATAAAGGGATCCAGGTGCATTTTAATGCTGACGCCGAAGAGAGAATAATCGCCTGTGATCCTGATAAAATAGAGCGGATTATCCTGAACCTTCTTTCCAACGCGATCAAATTTACGCCTAATGGCGGCAGCATATGGGTTGATATTTCCGATTGCAGCGATAATGTGGTAATTACGGTAAGGGATACCGGAATCGGAATTCCTGCGGATAAACAGAAAACCATATTTCAAAGGTTCCAGCAGGTGGACAAGTCCTTGAGAAAACAACATGAAGGGAGCGGCATAGGCTTATCCCTTGTGAAAGCCCTTGTAGAAAAACACGGCGGCAAAATATCTTTAAAAAGCGAACCCGGCAAGGGCAGCGAATTTATTATCACGCTTCCGTGCAGAGTCCTGTCCGAGGAAAAAAATGAAAAAAACCGGCTATACAATGACAATAAGCATAACCATGTCGAAAGGATCAACATAGAATTTTCCGACATCTATTTTTAAGAAAATGCTGGGACTACTGCCAGGAGTACATTTCAGACCGAGCTTTGTTCGAAATGCCAATTGACAAAATGCCCCGAAAGATATAAAATCATCTACATCATGATGCATTACTTTAGTGCAGCGCTGCTTTATTATCGGGCAAAAGGACGGTGAAGCCAGCCGTATTTTTTTATAGAAGGCAAATAATTTTTCAGGTTTCAATGTTTAAAAAATACATATAAAAATAAATGAAAAAATTAGTAAGGAAATGGAGGAAGACAAAATGAAAAGAACAATAAGCGTAATATTGACGGCTCTGCTTGCAGCGGCACTGTTAACAGGCTGTGCGGGGGGAGGAGCCAACGAAATCAGGATCGGCATTAATTACGAGTTGTCCGGCGATATCGCGACATACGGCTTGAGTTCGGTTGAAGGCATCGAGCTTGCGATAGAGCAGATTAACGCCGCAGGCGGAATCAACGGCAAGAAAATCAAGCCAATCAAGTACGACACCAAGTCGGATCCCGCCGAAGCGACGACGCTTGCCACGAAACTGATGACCCAGGACAAGGTCTTGGTGGTTCTTGGTCCTGCGACATCGGGTTCCTTTATGGCGGAAATTCCCGTTGCAAATGATAACAAGATCCCGGTGATTTCAGGTTCCGCCACGGCCGATAAAGTGACCGTCGATGAAAACGGTGTAAAGGAATACGCTTTCCGTATTTGCTTCAACGATTCCTTCCAGGGAACCTCCATGGCAAACTATGCGCTTGAAAAATTGGGTGCAAAGAAAGCGGTTATAATTATGGACAGTTCAAGTGACTACGGAAAAGGGCTGGCGGAGAACTTCGTGAAGACGTTTGAAGCCGGCGGAGGGGCAATTGTAGCCCAGGAAGCATACGTTGCGGGCGATACCGACTTCAACGCCATCCTGACGAAGATAAAGGGACAGGATTTCGATGTAATATTCATACCGGGATACTATAGCGAGGCCGGGCTTATAATCAAGCAGGCGCGCGCGCAGGGCATCGACACCCCCATCCTTGGAGCGGACGGGTTTGATTCTCCGGTGCTTCTTGAGCTTGCAGGCGCCGAAGCGCTCAACAACATATATTTCTCCAACCATTATTCTTCGCTTGACAAGGATCCGAAAGTCGTGAAGTTTATTGAAGATTTCAAGGCAAAATACAATAAAGAACCGGATGCTTTCAACG
>JBLNDI010000045.1:0-24216 GCA_050261495.1 Bacillota bacterium | reverse complement strand
GTATAATCCTGATCGGAGTACCGCTAAAACCGAAGCTCCTCCTTAATTGGTTTTCAATATAACGTTCATAGGAATAGTGAAACAAATCCATGCTGTTGACAAAAATAACAAAAGTCGGCGGTCTGACGGCAGCCTGGGTTCCGTAGTAAATTTTCAGCCTTTTTCCCTTGTCGGACGGCGGCTGTACCATGGCCGTCGCCTCGTTAAGAAGATCGTTCAGCATACCGGTCGAAACCCTGAAAGATGCCTGCGTGTACACATATTTCACCATATCCATCAGTTTGTCCACCCTCTTCCCGGTTTTTGCCGAAATGAACATAACAGGGGCATACTGCATGAAGCTCAGGGTTTCATACACTGTCTTCTGGTATTTTTCAAGCGTTCCGGTTTCTTTTTCAACAAGATCCCACTTGTTTACCGCGATAATGGACGCCTTGCCCTGTTCATGGGCATAACCGGCAATTTTGGCGTCCTGCTCCGTAACGCCGTCCCGTGCGTCAATCATGATAATGCAAACATCGGACCTCTCAATTGCTCTCCATGAGCGAAGAACGCTGTACTTCTCTATATTGCCTGTAATCTTGCTTTTCCTGCGGATTCCGGCCGTATCAACAAGCACGAACTTATCCGGGCCATGCTCCATGAAAGTATCCACCGTATCCCTGGTCGTGCCGGGAATATCGCTGACAATGCTCCTCTCCTCCCCCGTCAACCTGTTGATAAGGGAGGATTTGCCGGAATTGGGCTTGCCGATGACGGCGACCTTGATTACTTCTTCCTCGTAATCGCCTTCGTCTTCCTCGGGAAAATACTTGAAAACCTCGTCCAGGAGGTCTCCCATTCCAAGGCCGTGAATGGATGAAACCGGCATCACCTCGCCGACGGCAAGGTTGTAAAACTCATAAATCTCGGGCGGCGTCTCGCCTACGCTGTCCGCCTTGTTGGCCACAACAATAACCGGTTTGAGCGATTTGCGAAGCATGTCCGCTATCTCCTTGTCGGAAGCCGTCATTCCTTCTTTCGCGTCCACCATGAACAATATGACGTCCGCCAACTCAATGGCAATTTCAGCCTGCCTCCGCATCTGCTGGAGTATCTCGTCCTCGGAGTAAGGCTCAATTCCCCCGGTATCAATCAGTATGAACTTCCTGTTCCTCCATTCTGCCTCGCCATAAATCCTGTCACGGGTAATCCCCGGGGTATCGTCAACTATTGATATCCGCCTTCCGCAAATGTAGTTGAAAAACGTAGATTTGCCGACGTTAGGCCTTCCGATAATAACTGCCGCGGGTTTCGCCAATCAATTCACCTCTTCAATGCCTGGACCTGTACATTCCGAGTATCTTCTCGACCAGGTCCCCGCCATCATTTTCCACTATCACTATCCTTGTTTTCAACCTTCTGCATAGCTCATTAACGTCAATATCGTCAAGAAACAACTCCTCGCCCGCTTTCAGCATGTTCCTTGCCAAAAGCAACTCGGATCCAAGGTTGAGACCTTTAAGCTGGCCGTATATGTCTCCTCCCGTAAGGAGGCCGGTTACGGTAACATTTTCTCCAAAAAACAGGTTTTCAATAGGATAAACATTTACTTTTAAATTATTATACCTTCTTTCCAAAACATGCGCCAATTGTTTTATATAGCTGAAAGCACATTTCCCGGTTGCAATGCTTACTTCCCTCGCCCAGCCCGGCTTTCCGGCATGCCTGTCCATTTTCCGGGCATTCTTTTTAACATATTCATGGAATTCATCGATAAGAAGCGCCATCATTCCAACGCCGTTTTCGAGCTGCGGGAAATCCTCGTATTCTCCGCAGGACGGCAAATCTTTTCCGGCCTTTATATAAAACTCGTCAGCAAGATAAACCAGCCTTGTGCCGTATTGCTCAAGAAACCTCTTTTGCAGGTTTTCCACCTGTTCCACCACGCCGGCCGCATCCCCGGGGTCAAAAGGCTCCAGCCTGTATAAACCTTCCCTCCAGCGCGTAAGGCCAACGGGCACAACCGAAATACTGGCGATTCCCGGGTAAAGCGCCGACAGTTCACCCAAAGTCCTGTCCAGTTCCGCTCCGTCATTTATGCCTTTTAGCAACACGATCTGGACGTTTACCTTAATGCCGCCTTTCACAAGTATGCCGATTTTCTCCATGATATCCCCGGCAAACCGGTTCCCAAGTATAAATTTCCTGAGTTCAGGGTTCGTCGTGTGGACCGATACGTTTACCGGCGACATTTTATAGCGGACTATTCTTTCAAGATCATTTTTCCCCATATTTGTAAGCGTGACGTAATTTCCCGACAGGAATGACAGGCGGGAATCGTCGTCCTTGAAATAAAGCGTATCCCGCATTCCTTTCGGCAGTTGGTCAATAAAGCAGAATATGCACTTATTGTTGCACCTTTTTACTCCCGATATCAGCGGATCCTCAAATTCAATTCCCGGGTCGTCATACTGGTCCTTGTCAATTTTCAATACAACAAGCCTGCCGTCCCGCTTTTTCAGTTCCATCTCAATATGGGGCTCGGAAGTCAGGAAGCGGTAATCAAAAATATCCCCCACTGTTTGCCCGTTTACCGAAAGCAGGAAATCGCCGGGCTCGACTCCCGCATCCTCGGCTATGCTGCCCGGCAGCACGCTCTGTATAATAATTTCTTTTTTCATGGATTGGCACACCTCGTGGTATTCCTTGCAATTCCCCGTGTTATGCTTGCGCTGGCATGGAATGAATATGTACGCCTTTCCCCGGCGTTAAAAAAGCTGTCCTTTCAGACAGCCTCTTTTTTTCCGCCTAACCATTATTGAATCCGGATTCGCACGATGCGGGTCAGTTTGCCTTAGCTTCCTTTATTACTTCTTTCCCGTCATAATATCCGCACTCTTTGCAAACAATATGGGGAGCCTTCAATGTATGACACTGCGGGCAATTTACCAAGCCCGGCTGTGACAGTTTCCACTGCGACCTTCTCTTGCCTGTCCTGGCCTTGGACCATTTACGTTTCGGGTTTGCCATATTCCACACCTCCCTGGTCAAAAGCGTATATCACAAATGCTCTAAAAAAGCACTCAGACCTTCCATGCGCGGGTCAACCGCCTTTTCTTCACCGCATCCGCACTGCCCCTCATTCAGGTTTGCGCCGCATCTGCCGCATAAGCCTTTGCATTGCTCCGAACACAAATGCTTCATAGGAAGGCTCAAAATAATATTATCGTAGAATGCCTTGCCAATGTCAAGTATTTTTCTCTCGAAGCAGTATATGTCTACCTCTCCTTCAGGCACATTGCCTGTATAATCTTCCTTTATTTTTATCTCAAGCGTCCTGCCGGTCATGCGAAGGCAGCGGTAGCACTCGCCGATGTAGGAAGTTTTCAGATATCCTTCCAGGGTTATTATACCGTTATAATTGGTCAACGTACCGGAAAAGGATAAATCGCTGTCCAGTATGAAGCCTGCCACAGGCTCTTTTTCTTCCGGTTCTTCAGAAAAATCCAGCTTCATCGAAGCGCCGTTAACCATTAAAATATCTGAAATATCAACCTTCATAAGAACTGCTCCTTGAATCCGGGACAAAAGTTATTATACTAACTGGAACATGCATTGTCAAGGCGCACCGCACAGAGCCGCCCTGTACGGCGACGCACCGCACAGCTCCGCGCAGCGCTGCCATAGACCCAAAACTCTGCCGCTGCTTTATTTTGCTCGGCATAATGCACCTAGACTATGCATTTTACTTGAATTTAATTATTTCAACACCTATAATAAATAATTATAATTCGCAAAAAAAGGAACAAACGTTTTTAAAGGTAAGCACGCATTTATTTTCAATATTTGCATAAAGAGAGAAGGTAGCATATGGGGTACAAAAGTATTGACGAGATCAATGAAAAAATAAAGAGCGGAAAAGTCGTAGTGGTTACCGCCGAAGAAATTATCGATATCGTCGCCGAAAAAGGCGTGAAACAGGCGGCAAAGGAAGTGGATGTCGTAACTACCGGCACATTCGGCCCGATGTGTTCAAGCGGCGCTTTCATTAATTTCGGGCATTCAAACCCGCCCATCAAGATGACCAGGGTCTGGCTGAATGACGTTCCCGCCTATGCCGGCCTCGCGGCGGTGGACGCCTATATAGGCGCAACCGAGCTTTCGGAATCCAGGGGCATGGAATACGGCGGCGCTCACGTGATAGAGGACCTTATCGCAGGGAAGAACATAAAGCTTTACGCAACATCATACGGAACGGACTGTTACCCGAGGAAAGAGATATCAACCTATATTAACAAGAACAACATCAACCAGGCATTCATGTTCAACCCGAGGAACGCGTACCAGAACTACCCGGCAGCCACAAATTCGTCTGACAGGATTTTGTATACTTACATGGGAACCCTGCTGCCCAACTTCGGGAACGTGACATATTCAACGTCGGGACAGTTAAGCCCCCTTCTTAATGATCCGGAACTGAGGACGATAGGAATAGGCACAAGGGTATTTATTGGAGGCGCCCAGGGTTACGTAGCCTGGGAAGGCACCCAGCACAATCCCGGGCAGGCGCGGGGAGAAAATGGCGTGCCTTTGAGCCTCGCAGGTACGCTTGCGCTTATCGGGAACATAAAAGAGATGAGCGTTGAATTTGTAAGAGCCGCCGTTTATGAACGCTACGGCGTCTCTCTCTTTGTCGGCGTCGGCATACCGATTCCAATCCTGGACGAAGACATGCTGATAAAAACCGCTGTCAGGGACAGTGAGATACTTACTGCCATTGTTGATAAAAGCGGAAAGGTGAAAATAGACAAGAAGGTTTCATACGCGGAACTCAGAAGCGGCAGCATAGAACTGAACGGGAAAACAGTTCCCACGGCGCCGCTGTCAAGCTTGAAAAAAGCAAGGGAAATAGCCAATCTCCTGAAGCAGTGGATTGCAAGGGGAGAATTCATGCTTACCAATCCCGTTGCACCGCTTCCTTCAAGTAACGTTATAAACACGCTGGAGGTAAGAGGAAATGGAGAAGAAGATTAAGGTGACCTTGTACTTCCCTGCAAACAAAATTACAAAGCCCGTCACTTACCACCTTGTCAAGGATTATGACCTGAAAGTGAACATCCTCAACGCGGATATCAGCCTGAACAAGGTAGGCAAGCTTACCATGGACATGGAAGGTGAGGAAAAAAACATAGAACAGGCGTTAAGCTTTCTGCAGGAACAGGGAGTCACCTGCAAGCTGTTTACAAAAAGCATAATATGGAAAGAAGGAAGCTGCATCCATTGCGGGGCATGCACCGCTGTTTGTCCTTCCGGCGCGCTTGTTTTTGATAAAAAAGACTGGAACCTGACGTTTGACAAGGAAAAGTGCCTTATATGCGAACTATGTGTAAAGGCCTGTCCGTTAAAGGTAATGAACGTATCCGACAACGGGGCGGTAATCAATGTATGAAGAACGAAAATACCGCAGCTATTTCAAGGGGGTAAACCTCGTTTTCTTTGATGCCTGCATAATGGAAACCGACCTCAGGATCGGCGCCGAACGCGAACTGAAGCAGGAAGCCCTGGAAAGCATCAGGAAGCACAGGAGCGTGATCGAGGAATATATCAGGTCTCATCACAATTTTCTTACCAGCCTCGAACCCGTTGCCGCATCGGAAGACGCTCCCTTTATTATTAAAAAGATGTGCGAAGCCGCGGCCTTGGCCGGGGTCGGCCCTATGGCGGCGGTTGCCGGCGCCATTGGCGAGATGGTGGGAAACGACCTTCTCAAGCTGTCCGGTGAAATAATTGTTGAAAACGGCGGGGATATATTTATAAAGACAAAACCGGTACGCAAAGCGGGCATATACGCCGGGAATTCCCCATTAAGCGAAAAACTCGCCATAGAAATCAACCCGGCGGATACTCCTCTTGGTATATGCACTTCTTCAGGCACAGTGGGTCATTCCTTGAGTTTCGGAAAAGCCGACGCCGCCGTCGTTGTTGCAAAAAACGCGTTTATTGCCGACGCAGCCGCCACTGCCGTCGGTAACCTGGTAAAATCGGCTTCAGATATGGAAAAAGCCGTGCAATACGGCTCGTCCATTCCCGGAGTATCGGGCATTGTTATTATTGTAAGTAACGCCCTGGCGGCATGGGGCAATATAAAGCTCCTCGAATTATAATCTGCACGCCGCTACGAAATAAGCCTCAGCGTCTCCCTTGCGATTTCCAGTTCCTCATTTGTCGGAATGACAAGGGTCCTGACTTTCGCTCCTTCGGCGCTTATATCCATTTCTTTTCCCCTGACCTTGTTCTTTTCCGGGTCAATTTTTATCCCGAAGAAATCCAGGCCGCTTGTGCATTTATCCCTGACAATAGCGTTGTTCTCCCCTATTCCTGCCGTAAAAATTATAGCATCCACGCCGTTCATAACGGCCGTATACTCGCCTATGCATTTCTTAACCCTGTAGCAGAATACGTCTATGGCCAGTTTTGCTCTCTCGTTTCCTTGTTCCATCGCCGCTTCGATATCCCTGAAATCGCTGCTAACACCCGAAATACCAAGTACGCCGGATTTTTTATTCAAATAGTTGTCTATTTCCTTCGGATTCATTTTCTCGTTTTCCATAAGAAACTTGACAACCGCCGGGTCCACCGAACCGCACCTGGTCCCCATGGCAAGGCCGTCCAGCGGCGTAAATCCCATGCTGGTTTCAACTGATTTTCCATATTCGACCGCGCAAATACTGGCGCCGTTTCCAAGATGGCAGGATATAAGCTTCAATTCATCGTAAGGCCTTCCAAGCATCGCTGCAGCCCTCTTGGATACATACCTGTGGGAAGTCCCATGGAACCCGTACTTTCTGATCCCGTGTTTATCATACATCTCATACGGCAACGCATATATGAACGCATATTTCGGCAGCGTTTGGTGGAATGCCGTATCAAATACCGCCACCATCGGGGTATCCGGCATGATATTCCGGCAGGCCTCGATACCCGTGATATTCGGCGGATTGTGCAAAGGAGCGAGTTCAACGCATTCCTTGATTGCCTCCATAACCTTTTCGTCAATTATCGCAGAATCATGGAATTTTTCTCCTCCGTGCACAATACGGTGACCGACCGCGGATATTTCCGACATGTCCGATATTACGCCCGTGTTTTTATCGGTAAGCACCTTTACAACTTCTTTAATGGCTTCATTGTGATTTTTCATTTCAACATCGAAAACAATTGGGTCTTGGCCTGTTTTTGTATGCTTGATAATGGAATTCCCCACGCCTACGCGGTCGCAAAGGCCTTTTGCCAGGACAGTCTCATCTTTCATGTCTATCAGCTGATACTTAAGCGATGAACTTCCAGTGTTGATAACCAGTATTTTTTTCATTTCGACTTAAGCTCCTTTACATGTATTGCGCCTGTACGGCGGTGATTGCGACAACGCCCACAATATCGTCGGCGCTGCATCCCCTGGAAAGATCGTTAACAGGCTTTGCAAGCCCCTGGGTGATAGGGCCGTAAGCTTCTGCTTTGGCAAGCCTCTGGGTCAATTTATACGCGATATTTCCGCTATTTAAATCAGGGAAAATCAAAACATTGGCTTTCCCGGCAACAGGGCTTCCCTTTGCCTTGCTCTCGCCCACCGACCGCACCAGCGCCGCATCCGCCTGAAGCTCGCCGTCGATTAAAATATCGGGAGCTTTTTCTTTTGCCAGCCTCGTCGCTTCTATAACCTTTTCGGTCAACTCGCTCCTGGCGCTTCCGTAAGTTGAATAAGAAAGCATCGCCACAACCGGTTCATCCTGCACAAGGTTTTTGAATGTTTTGGCCGATGCTATTGCAATTTCCGAAAGTTCATCGGCATTGGGATTTTCAACAAGCCCGCTGTCCGCATAAATAAAGGTGCCGTTGCTGCCGTATTCGCAGTCCGGTACAACCATAACAAAGAAAGCCGACACCAGCTTCGTGCCGGGTGCGGTTTTCAATATCTGGAGCGCCGGCCTGAGCGTGTCCGATGTCGAATGAATTGCTCCCGCAACCATTCCGTCTGCCGCGCCCATCTTGACCATCATCACGCCCCAATAAAGCCCGTCCTTTATTATCTCACGAGCTTTCTCCGGTGTTATGCCCTTTGATTTCCTCAACTCATAAAAAGCATCCGCATATTTTTCAAAGTCGGGTGAAGTTTCGGGATCAACAATGATAGCGCCTGATATATCAATATCGCCCGCTAATTTTTTAATCTCCCTTTCCTTTCCTACCAGCACAATACGTGCAATTCCTCGTTCCAATACCGTTGCAGCCGCCTTGATTGTCCTTATGTCCGAGCTTTCAGGCAAAACAATGGTTTTAACGTCTTTTTTGGCGCGTTCGCTGATTTGTTCCAGAAATTTCAATTGCAAGTCCCCTTTCACACAAGTAAAGTTCCGATATTCATTTTTCGCAACACGAAAATTTAACCTTAATACTTTATTACCAGGTCTTAATACCTGCTTGTATCAAGCATTTCAGGCCATTAATATTATATAAAAAACGTTTATTGTATACAAGATGGAATAAATGAAAATATCTTTCGGGGTGGTTTTTATTTATTTCGACAATTCTTCCTTAAGAATCCTGCCGAGTTTTTGCGGATCCGCCTTGCCTTTCGTCTCGCGCATGGCTTGCCCGACAAGGTAGCCGAATACCTTATCTTTCCCTTTCCTGTACTCCTCGATAGGCCCCGGGTTTTGTTCCAGGACTTTTCTTACCACTGCAACGAGCGTATCGTCATCGCTCAGCATCTCAAGTCCTTTTTCTTTTATAATCGGTCCTGGCTCCCTGCCGGTTTCAAACATGTTTTCAAGAACATCGCCAGCAGTGTTCCTGTTTATGACTCCCTTGTCGATCAACGACAGCAAGTCGGCAAGGTAACTTCCGGGGAACGGGATTTCATCCGCTTCCATTTCCCCGGCATTCAAAATCCTCATTATGTCTCCCATTATCCAGTTGCTCACTATCTTGGGATTGTCATACTTGCTTACCGTTTCTTCGAAAAAGCTCGCCAGGTGCTTTTGAGACGTAATCAGCCCCGCATCATATTCCGGCAGGCCGAATTCGGAAATATACCTGGCTTTCTTGGCTGAAGGAAGCTCGGGCATCGAGTTCCTGATCTCTTCCAGCCAATTGTCGTCAATTACGATTGGCGCCAGGTCAGGTTCCGGGAAGTACCTGTAGTCGTGCTCTTCTTCCTTGCCGCGCATGGGATAGCTGCATCCTGCCGCATCATCCCACCGTCTTGTTTCCCTCGCGACTTTTCTTCCCCTCCTGATTTCTTCCAGCTGCCTGGCCGACTCATTCTCAATGGCACGCTGCAATGATCTTATTGAATTGAGGTTTTTCATTTCTGTCCTGGTTCCGAAAGAATCGCTTCCCACAGGCCTTATCGAAACGTTGACGTCAACCCTGAGAGACCCTTCCTGCATTTTGCAGTCCGATACTTCCAGGTATTCCAGGATTGACTTGACACTCTCGACGAAAACCCTGGCTTCCGATGAAGACCTGATATCAGGTTCGGTTACGATTTCAATCAGCGGCACGCCGCAACGGTTGTAATCAATAAGGGTGCCGGCCCCTCCTTCGCTGTGCAGCAGCTTTCCTGCATCTTCTTCTATATGTATCCTGGTAATCCCTATTTTCTTCCGGGTTCCGTCGGACTCTATCATGATATGGCCGTTTTTGCAAAGGGGCAGGTCATACTGTGATACCTGGTAGGCCTTGGGCATATCGGGATAGAAATAATTCTTCCTGTCCTGCCTGCTGAATTTTGAAATCTCGCAATTCATCGCGAGCCCCGCTTTTACGGCATACTCGACGACTTTCCTGTTAAGAACAGGCAAAGTACCGGGTATCCCTGTGCAAACCGGGCAGCAGTTTGTATTCGGCGCCATGCCGAAACCGGTGGTGCAGCCGCAGAAAATCTTTGACTTTGTTGATAACTCCGCATGGATTTCAAGCCCTATAACAGTTTCATATTCCATATGTTTCACCCTCTCGCAACACTTGCCCTTCTCAAATGGTAATCCGTACTTTGTTCAAACGCAAAACCCGCTTTTAGCAGCGTGCTTTCATCAAACGCTTTCCCGATCAACTGGAGCCCTATGGGCAAGCCGTTCCTGTCAAACCCGCACGGGATGCTGAGCGCCGGGATACCGGCGATATTGGCCGGTACGGTAAATATATCGCCCATGTACATGGCAAGCGGGTCGTCAATCTTTTCGCCTATCCTGTACGCCGTGGTGGGAGCCGTCGGTCCGATCAGCAGGTCATATTTTGAAAATGCCTCGTCGAAGCTTTCCTTTATCAGTGTCCTGACCTGAAGCGCTTTTTTGTAGTAAGCGTCATAATAGCCGGAACTCAGCGCGTATGTGCCCAGCATGATCCTTCTCTTCACTTCCGTTCCGAAGCCCTCGCTCCTGCTCCTGATGTAAAGCTCGTACAGGTCGCCGCAGTTTTCAGGCCTGTACCCGTACCTTATCCCGTCATACCTTGCAAGGTTTGAGCTTGCTTCGGACGAGGAAATTATGTAATACGCAGGAATGGCATACTCGGTCAGCGGAAGACGGCATTCCTCGCAAATGGCTCCCAGGTCCGCAAATGTTTCTATCGCATCAAGAACTGCCTTTTTTACATCCTCATCAATACCCTGGCCGGTGTATTCCTGCGGAATACCGATCCTCATGCCTTTGATCCCGTCTCCGAGCGCTGCGGTATAATCCGGGATATCAACCCTGGCAGATGTCGAATCCAAACGGTCATACCCGGCTATGGCGTTAAGCACCAGCGCGCAGTCGGTAACATCCCTTGCAATGGGGCCGATCTGGTCAAACGATGAAGCAAACGCCACCAGGCCGTACCTCGAGACCAGGCCATAAGTTGGCTTCATCCCGACAACACCGCAAAACGCCGCCGGCTGCCTGATGGAGCCTCCCGTGTCGGAGCCCAGCGCAAATACCGCCATTCCTGCCGCTACCGAGGCAGCCGCTCCCCCGCTCGAACCTCCGGGCACCATTTCCGTATTCCATGGATTTCTTGTTATTTTAAAATAAGAGTTTTCATTGGAACCGCCCATTGCAAATTCGTCCATGTTCAGCTTGCCCAGCAATATGGACCGCCGGGCGCCGAGCTTATCGACCACCGTGGCATTGTATGGCGGAATAAAGCTCTCCAGCATTTTTGAAGCGCATGTCGTGGGAATTCCCTTTGTACATATGTTGTCTTTCAGTGCCGACGGTATGCCCGCCAACGGGGGCAGGCCGCCCGGTGAATCAGGAGCGTTTTCCACCACCCTGGCCTGTTTCAGCGCAATATCCGGCAAAACATTTATGTAGCTCCCGATTATTCCATCGATTTCCTCAATCCTGTTAATAAAGGTTTCCGTTAATTCAGTCACGCTTATTTCCTTGCTGCGCAGCAAGCCGGATAGCTCATGCGCGGTCATTTCGTACAGTTTCATCCGTTATTCCTCCATACCGGCTATTCTATTGCCTTGGGAACCTTGAAATAACCATCTTCCTGGGACGAAGCGTTTTCAAGAAGCATGCTCCTGTCCATCGATTCCTTGACTTCATCTTCCCTGAAAACATTACAGAGCGAAACTACATGCTTCATTGGCTCTACACCGGTCGTATCAAGTTCGTTAAGCTTATCCGCATAAGCCAATATTTTCCCCAATTCGGACGCCAGCTTTTCCTTTTCGGCATCGTCGAACCTTAATCGTGCCAGTTCGGCAATGTGCTCTATAATTTCTCCCGTTATTTTCATTCTTTTAAAAGGCTCCTTTTCCTTTTTATTCCTGCTCAATCAACTATCACAATTCTAGCATATTATCCGCCATAGTCAACGTTTTATGCAAAGCAAAGCAAAGCAAGGCCATGGTGAAAAAACCATGCCAACCGGGGCTTTTCGACAAAAGCCCCTGATGCTGAAACCAGCCTATGCCCGCAGGCAGACGGAATGAAACTGTGCATGAACGTGAAACCTTAAAACCGGCCCGTTACGATTTGCCCTAATTGCAATAAATATAATCTTCGCTGTAAAATAGCCGGAATATGTCCTTGATTATATCGTTATGGTTTTCCGGCGTTATCATGTGCATCTGTCCTTCATTCACCTGTATGCTGACTGCGATTTGGTACTTGTCGTTGTTATCCACAACGGCGCTTATGATATCGACCGCCTCAACCGGCTTGCCGTATATGTGCGACCATTCGCCATCATTCCCGTTCAAATCAATTTCCCTTTCATAATAACATTCAAGAAAGCGTTTCAATTCTCCTGTTTTCCTTGACCATAAATTCACCGTGAGGCTGTTCATTTTTTTGTTCTCCTTTTTTGCTTGATCAATTTGCTTTATACGTCAATCCAGCCGATTGCACAATAAAATATATATTAGATAAATTTCCTCAAAACCCTTTATGTATTTTTTTCATAGTCGTTGCGATACGCATATATTTGCAATGCAAATCCGTATGAATATCGTGATTTTTACCTATAATAACAATATCTTGACCATAATAACACCTTGATTCCGGAAGCACCAGATGAAGAGTCGTTTAAACGGAGGTATTGCAATTGAGAAAGGAAACGATTGTAAAAAAATACATTTGCATAGCATATATGGCGTTTCTGGCAGCCGTACTGGTTCTGCCGTCCGGTTGCAACCAGACAGGCCGGCAGCAGGAATATCAAATGCAGGCGCAAAAAAAAGAGCAGGAACAGGAAGAGGAACCGGAAAAGCTTAAAAAACTGGAGTCCCAGCTTGAGGACCTTTTTGAAACCCTTGGCGGCCCCAGCGTAAAAAAAGAAAAAGGCGAAAGCAAGGAAGAACAAGATACGCATCAACAGCAAGACACGGAGCAGAAAAGAACACAGCAGCAGGGCACACAACAGCAGGACACCCGGCAGCAAGGCACGCAGCAGCAGGGTAAGCAGGAGGACACTCAGCAGCAAGGCATGCAGCAGCAAGGAACACAACAACAGGGTACGCAAAAGCAGGATGTGAAGAAGCAGGGTGCGCAGCCGCCCCAGGAAGAAAAATGGTCCGAAGTCGATAAAATCATTAACAAGCTTCATTACCAGTGGAACGACCTGGTGCCGGAATTAACCAAAAAAGTAGCCGACATGAAGCTTGTCGACAATTTTGACAATGCGCTGAACAGTCTTACAACAACTGCCGCGTCAAGGAATGCTCAAAATGTCCTCACCTCCGCAAATGCGCTGTATTCATATATGCCCGACCTCTTTTCCCTGTATCGGGGCAAGGTGTCGCCGGAAATAAAAAGGATGATTTATTATATAAGAAATATAATAATGGAATCTTCAAAGGACAATTGGGAAACAGTTAAAAAAGATGCCGAATCGCTGGAGAAATCCTGGTCGCTGTTTCGGAACACGCTGGAAAAAGAACAGCAGCAAATAAGCGATAAACTGAATTTCTCAATTTACGAACTCAAGAAAGTGGCGTCAGGCAAGGAAAAGCAGCTGACCTCCATAAAAGGCATGATTGCCCTGAACAATATAAAAGAACTGCAGATGTCACTGGAAGAAAATAAATAACCGGGCAGGGCCAATATCGCTATTCGGTGTATTTTTTTATAAAGGATGGCATTTCCCCGGCATTGCCGCTCATTGTAATAAAAAAGCTTACGCTTGCTTCACTGTCAAGTTTTTCAAGCTTTTTGAAAAACGCTTCCAATCCGCCGGCTTTTTCTTTTATTATGAAATTCAGCCTGTCGATAAAGATTCCTTCGATATCATAGTTCTGGGATAAAATACCGCATATAAACCCGAAAAAGACATCTCCGTCCATTGGAGGAAAATCTGAAATGTTCACGAAGCGTATTTTATGGTCGAGACTGCAAATGAGCTGCTTGCTGTTGTCAATGAATACAACCGTACCCTTGGCATGTTTCACCATATCATTAGCCGCATCGACAAGGGTTTTCGTCTTGCCCGTACCTTTGGGACCGTAAATTACTCTTATCATGTAACGTACCTTCCTTGTTACTTATTCAAAAGACCGGATTGGCTCAGGCCTTCCTGCTATTCATTCGCACGCTGCTGTTTGTCGCTGTCACCGGTTACGGCTGCTTGCTCCTTTCCTACGACTTCCATCTTTGATATTGATACCTCGTACGCTACCTTTGTAATTACCTCGCCCGTTTCAAGCTTTTTCTGGTAATTCCTGCTCTGGATCCTCCCCCAGATTTTAATATTGTCGCCAACGTTCAATTTCTCTGAAAACCTGGCATTTCTGCCCCATGCAATGCATGGTATGTAATCCGACTTGTTGTACGGCCTATTAACAGCAAGCAATATATCCGTAATTTCTCTCCCGAACGGCGTCGTCCTGTATACCGGTTTTTTGCATATGAACCCGTTCAAATATATCTGGTTGGGGTTCTTGATTGTCTTCTCGTCTTCAAGAAAAGTTATATCCCGTGCAAATACTGTCAGTACAAGCTTGTTTCCTTCGTTATTGTAGCTGTTGTATGAACGGAACTGGCCTTCAACTTCAATAATCGTTCCTATTTCCAGCTTTTCCTTGTTGGTGAGCCTTTCTGATATCGTTACAGGAATTCTGTCGCTGCTCTCACTCAACCTGGGCACTTCAAGCATAAAATAATAAAAGCCTTCGCCATATACTTCATGGCTAAATTCAACATTTGTAATTACTTTCCCGGAAATAGTCGCCATATTGTTATCTATAATGTTTCCGACCATCCGTTCAACACTCTCCTCTCAAGGCTCATCTGTATATTAATGCATTTTTTCTACTGTATGTTTATTCGAGAACAGCCTGTTTTAGAATTAGTATTTCCAACACTAATTACTATTTTATATTATATTACATATTTTGCAACATGCAAATCCCTGAATATCAATTTTCGGAAATACTTGCCTGTATTTAGTGGATTTTCCCCGGCTCATTAAGGTCAATGCCGTTCACTATGGCAAATGATGCCGCCGCCAGTAGGTTATGACTGTCAAATTCACCGGCGTCAAGGTGCAGTTTATATTCCTGCGGCTCGATGATTTTTCCGCCGCGCGTTGAAATCGGCCTCTGCAGGCAGCAGATAAAACCATCCTTGAACACTATGTCTCCGACGCTGGACGTCGTAATGCTTGCTTTTGTGCTAAATCCATAAGTTATGAACCTGTGCCGCATTCCCTGGAGCAAATCAATCAGTTGACTGTCATCAACATTGACTATGGCTACGCCTTTTTCCGCCATATGTGAAAATACGCGCCTCAATCTCGCCATATGCTCTATTTTGTCAAAAGATACATTATCTTCGGTCTTGTCCGTATAAATCAGGATATCAAACCTGATATCATCGGGCAAAAACCGGTCTATATCCATAAGTCCGGCTTTAAGCATAAGGAGGCTGATATTGTTTTTTTCAAGTTCGTTGATATAGGCCCTGATTCTTTTACCGTCATATCCGGGCATGGACGCGGAATCGATAATGCTTACTTTTTCGCCTTTTGACGTAAGAATCGAGTTTATTATGCTTGCGGTCTGTAATTTGCCTTCACTGCCTATAATACCTGCAATAAGCATATTTACAACCCCACTGGCATTAAAATAGCAACCGTGGTTTTATCTTTTGCTTTTTATTCATTTTTATGTGATTTTTTCTGCCGGCCTTCATGATCTATGTAGTAGTTTTCCCGTATTATAAGTTTTGAAACAGGAACAAACCGGTAACCGGCCGCTTTCATTTCAGAAATGATGCCGGGCAGCAATTTGGCGGTATGAGGCGTGTCGTTGTGGAAAAGGATTATCGAGCCCGGCTTTATCTTGGACCTGATTCTCCTTAAAATTTCTTCCTTTGCTATTCCCGGTTTCCAGTCGAGCGAATCAACATCCCACTGGATTGTAAAATATCCCAGCTTGCGCGCTTCGGCCAGGACCATGTTGTTGTAGTCCCCGTACGGCGCCCTGAACAATTCGCATTTTGTCCCGGTCAATTTTTCAAGCAATTCGCCGCATTGCGAGATTTCGCCGCTTATCTTTTCCCTGCCGAGGCTGCCCATCCTGAAATGGGAATATGAATGGTTCGCAATATCATGCCCGTCCTGTGCAATCAATCGGACGGTTTCGGGGTGTTTCTCCGCCCACTGTCCTACGAGGAAAAAAGTCGCTTTTATATCTGATTCTTTAAGAGTATTCAGTATTTCCGGTATATCGCCCGCTCCCCACGCGCAGTCAAAAGTAATTGACGCCACTTTTTCCGGCACATCCACCGAATATATCGGTATCTCCTTGCGGGCTGAAAACACGGCCAGCGTGTCGTTTTTTCGCATGTTAAACGCGAACAGCGCCAGCAGGGCGACAGACAGCGCAGCCAGGTAAACTGCCATCCTGCGGGCCCTGATAACATACAGCTTCATATGCATACCCCTTACGGAACAAATATTATAAAATAACCCCGTACTATACTATTTTGATACCCTCCGGGATATGCGAAGATAAAAGCTGGAAAACTTGGTCAATTATATTCCCTGATGCTTTTCAGGCCTGACCTCATAACCAATTTCCGTGATACCTTCTTCGGCCTGTTAATATATTCGCCCTGTATATTTTTCCCATACCGCACTTCATTCACCAGGCTCTGTAAATCGCCTCCGCCAAAAGGAAGAAGTTGCTAATTGCATCAAGTGTGCTATAATTAGCTGTAGAGATTGTTTTGCTGAAATCAAAAAAATGTGTAGAGAAAAGCATAAGTTTTTCAATCTCCTAAAAAAAATAGCAAAATTATTTTGTCCCGCGCATACGGTAAAAGGCGCCGAAAACGTCGGGACTGACATGCCGTCCGTATTTATATGCAACCATTCCGGGGCGTATGGCCCCATAGTCATGGAACTGTTTTTCCCGTATAAATTTGTGCCGTGGGTTATTTATAACATTACATCGGGCAAATACTGCAGGGAATACCTCGAAAAAGAATTTATAAAAAGTGAACTGAAAATAAAAGAGCCATTTAGCAAATGGCTGGCGGCAATAATAGCGCCGCTTTGCATAAGGGTGATGAAAGCAGTGGGAGCGATACCTGTTTACAGGGGTAAAAGCAGGATTTTAAGCACTTTTAACATGAGCGTCGAAGCCTTAATGCAAGGATACAATATAGTTATTTTTCCCGAAAATAAGGAAGTAAAGTTTTCAAAATATATCAATGATTTTTATAAAGGATTCGTCCATTTAGCCAGAAAGCTTTATCTTGAAACGGGAAGACCCCTCCGTTTCTATCCCGTATATGTAAACCCCAAAATAAAGGCCATAACCATCGGCAAACCTGTTGTATATGCCCACAGCAACGATTTTGGCATGGTCAAGGAAAACATTGTTTTATACTTGCGAAACACCATCAACGAAATGGCAATCAGCCAGTCGGCGAATTATTTCACCTCTTGCGATAAATCTTGACAGTTGCTAAACCACCCACCTATAATGAAAGTGGTCCGGGGCTGGAATTTCTGCAGTAAATAATGATAGCTTCTCTCTCGAAATACAAACCCGGCCAAAATCACTCCCGGTTTTGCTGATAGTGCGTCCTTGCCTTATACGGGTTGAAATTGGTCCTTGTCAACACCGCAAAGCGGGCATACCCAATCTTCCGGAAGGTCTTCAAAAGCCGTACCCGGAGCAATTCCCGCATCCGGATCTCCAGCTTCAGGGTCATACACATATCCGCATACCAAGCACTCATATTTTTGCATATTATTATCCTCCTTTTCTCTCTACCGTGGCTTGTCCCAAAACATTAAAGTATTTATACCCTTTATACAACCATTCTATCAGCTTAACCTTAAAAATACTGTCCTCACCTGCTGACAAACTTGTTTGGGCTCGTGTTAACCATGATACATCCTGACTGCCATTGCCTTTCCTCCTTTTGGAATTTAAAACGCTTGAAATCGTGTCTTATAAAAATGGGATATAGTCTAAATCCCTCATTTGATATTATATTATCACAATTTTTCGACCTTACTTTGAAAAGTTTTACCGTTATGAAAAATAAGCTCAGGTAATTTACAAGGTTATTGCAGAATTTCTTGCGAATTTTGCAATAACCTTGTAATGTCACCCTGTATCGATGTTTATGAATACTTCTGCTGACTGTTCATGAGGCGGTGTTATTTAATCGGCTTTTCTTCATCGAGAACCACTTTCAGTTCCAGCGTCTTGCCGTCGCGGTAAACCTCGACCATTACCTCGTCTCCCGGCTTATGCTTGTTCTTTTCCTTCTCAAGTTCATCAAAAGTAGTTACTTTCACGCCGTTGAATTTCAATATGATATCTCCCGTATGAATACCTGCCTTGTAAGCCGCGGTAAGGGGCTGCACATCATACACAAGCAACCCGAACGGAACTCCGTGCCGTTCTGCATCAGCTTCCGTAAATGACCGGTCAATTACCACTCCAAGGTATGGCACTCCTTTTACATATCCATGATCAATAAGGCTCTCGGCAATCTTATTTGCTTCATTAATCGGGATGGCAAATCCGATTCCTTCCACATCCATCGAGGCGACCTTGACGGTATTTATGCCTATGACCTGTCCCCTGGAATTAACCAGGGCGCCGCCGCTGTTACCCGGGTTGATCGCCGCATCGGTCTGTATAAGCTTGAACTCCCGGCCGTCCAACAACAGCGTCCGGTTTACGCCGCTGATAACACCGGCCGTTACGGAGCCCATGTATTCAATGCCCCCGGGATTGCCGATTGCTACTGCCAATTCTCCGGGCTTTACTCCGTCCGAATTTCCCAGTTCGGCAACGGGCAGGTTCTTTGCATCTATTTTAAGTACCGCTATATCGGTGTTATCATCCCTGCCGACGATCTCCGCCGTGTAAAGCTTTTCCTTGTCGCTCGGCAAAACAACTTCAATCTTGGCGCCTTTTAAGAGCCTGTTTGTATTCAGCTCCAGTGCGCCTTCAATAACATGGTTGTTGGTCAGTATATAACCGTCTTCCCTGATAATAATCCCGGACGCATAGCCTACGCCTTCCTCTCCCAGGTTAAAGAAGAAGTTTGCTCCCTGCCGCTGTACCGTTATTTTTATCCCCACAATGGAAGGACTGACTTTCTCGGCAATTGCCTCAACGGGCGACGAAGTCTGCGCTATCTCTATTTTCTTGTATATGCCGTTATCCCCGGAAACTTCAGCCGCCTCTTCCGCGATTCCCAGCAATTCATTCACCACCGGCCTGATCACCGGGGCAACGAATATGGTGGCGGCAAACATAAGACCTGCGCCCAGTATCGAGCTTAAAAGCGCAACCAGGATAATTTGGCCAGTTCCGATTTTCTTCTGCTTCGCTTTTTTTACATTCTCAGTATAGTATGCCTGGCTTTTGGGCTGCTGTCCGCTTTGCCCGGCATCCCGCACCGGTTCGCCCGGAATCCGCACATTCCGATCTTGGCTTTCCGGCCGGAAGGATATGTCCTGTGGCTGTGTACCGACCTTTGTAAAATCTGCCTGTCCCGGAGCAGCTTGTTGAGCCGCAGTGTCAGGCGTGCCCGCCGGAACTTTCTGCTGAACAGCAGCTTGCTGGGCTAAAGCGTCAGGCGTAACCGTTGGAACTGTCTGCTGAACCTCGACGCCTGTCGCGCCCGCCTGTGCCGGCTGTTGTTCCTTATCGGTACTTTGGCTGTTAATGCCGCCTGTATTGTTATTGCTTAATTCCATATTTATAGCCTCCTTTAAAATCCCATGAAACGTCCGTTACGAATATACCTTATCCCGTCTATTCGCTTTCACTTAGCCGACGTTCTCTTTGGCTGCATTTGTGCATAAACCGTGCAGCACTATCTTCTTACCCTTATTTTATATTGCTAATTTGAAAAAACTATGAATAAACTGTAAATTATATCAATCGGCGCTGCCTGCCCATGCCAGCGTAAACGTAAACGCCGTGCCCTCCCCGGGCTTGCTTTGTACGCTGATGCTCTGGCCGTGTTCATTTATTATGTTTCTTACTATTGCCAGTCCCAGCCCTGTGCCTGTTTTATCCCTTCCCCTGGATTTATCGGTCTTGTAGAACCTCTCCCAGATCATGTCCAACTCGTTTTCATCAATCCCTATTCCGTTATCGGCGACCGTGATTTCCACTTTATCCTTGTTTCTGCGGGTAACAATCCTTATTCTCCCTCCATTGGGCGTAAACTTGGCGGCATTGTGCAACAGGTTGACCAATACCCTCTCTATGGCGTCGGAATCGCCTTTTGCTTGCATATCTTCCTCTTCAAAGTCCGCGTCTACGTTCAAATCCTTTTCCAGGAACAAAGTCTCAAGTTTGATCACGCATTTCCGGATCAATTCATTAATATTGATGGTCGTAATATTCAACTTCATTTCCCCGGCCTCCATTTTTGCCAGGTCAAGAAGATCGTTGACCAGGCGGTTGAGCCGGTTCGTCTCATCCCTTACGATGGCTAGGTACTGGTTTTGCCTCTCCGGCGGTATCGTGCCGTCCAGTATGCCTTCGATAAAGCCCCTGATGGATGTCATGGGGGTTCTGAGCTCATGCGACACATTGGCGATAAATCCCCTTCGCATTTCCTCAATGTTTTGAAGCGCGGCAGCCATCTGGTTAAACACCCTCGCCAGTTCTCCTATTTCGTCCCTTGTTTTTACATCCAGGCGTTTTCCAAACTCCCCGTTGGAAATACGCACAGCCGCATTTTTGATCTGCTTCAGCGGGCGTGAAATCCTTAGCGAGAATATATATATCAGCAGCACCGCTATGCTTATGGCTACACCGCCGGAAACAAGGAAGTATTGGAGAATCTTCACCCTTGACGCCTTCACTTCATCCACCGGCGTATGCATGTAAATAATAATCATGGCGCTTCGGTCATTTTCCCCGGTATATTTGAATGAACGCCCGACTGTAAGCCAAACGTCCCCGAAGCGCTTGTAATTGCTATCCCTGAAGAAACCGTTGAAATCGCCTATTTCCCTGACGGTCGTTTCTTCCCGGGCCAGTTTTTCAAAGTTCTTGCTGAAAGGTATCTTTATATTTCCCGTCTCATCGGTATACTTGTCCGAGATTGACTTGGGCACGCCCCAGTTTGTCATGAATAGGTACCCTTTTTCATTCACGATCCATATATAAGAGTTGGTATAGTTTCCATACTGGACAAGGGAATCCTGCAGGTATTTTTCCGCCCATTCTATGTTATTATTGTACAGCATCAAATAGCTGCCAAAATCAAAATTAACCCAGCTGCTGACGGTTTCAAGCGTACCGGCCTTTTCATCAGTCACGTAACTTTCCATGAGCATATTGAGCATAAACCCGGTAACGGTAAATGCGACAGCCAGTATTAATAAAAATATGACTATCAGCTTGCTGAATATTGTCCTGAACATTATTTTACCTCGAATTTATAACCAACGCCCCATACCGTTTTCAACTGCCATGGCTGATCCGGCAAATCAATCTTTTCCCTGAGCCTCTTGACATGCACGTCGACAGTCCTGCTGTCGCCGAAAAAATCATAACCCCACACATGCTCAAGGAGCTGCTCCCTGGTAAAAACTTTGTTAGGGTTGGACGCCAGGAAAAAAAGCAGCTCGAGTTCCTTCGGAGGCAGCTCCAGTTCCTTGCCGTTCAGCTTCACTACATAGTTTGTCTTATTAATGACCAGATTCGGGTATACTACTTCCTGCACATCAAAGTCCTTGCGCTCATATCTCCTGAGAACCGCCTTGACCCTGGCGACAAGCTCCTTTGGCTCAAAGGGCTTGACAATGTAGTCATCCGCGCCAAGTTCAAGGCCAAGCACCTTGTCGAAAGTCTCGCCTTTAGCCGTAAGCATGATAACCGGTATACCGCTCATCTTGCGGATTTCCCTGCATACCTGCCATCCGTCTATACCGGGCAGCATGATATCGAGTATGACTATGTTAGGCGCAAACCGGCTGAACGCTTCAATCCCGCTTTTGCCGCTATACACTGTTTCTACCTCGTAACCTTCCTTTTCAAGGTAAAGCCTGAGCAGTTCGCATATGTTGACATCGTCGTCGACAACCAGCACCTTTGCTTTGTTCACACAAATCTCCTCCACCTTAGCCGGTATTTTCCCTAAACATGACTAAAGCGGTGTATTTACAAGTCCGGCTTCCATGTATTAATCATAACATTAACATATTGCCGCAACAATATAATAAATATGAACAATTTGAAAATATTAGCGCCAGATAAGCCAGATCAGGATATAGCCGGCAGTGACGGCCGCCAGCGTAAACGGTACGCTGATTTTCATAAATTGCCCGGCTTTTACCTCATACCCTTCCTTGCGCAATATCCCAAGACCGGCAATATTGGCCGAAGCGCCTATAGGAGTGAGGTTCCCTCCCAGGGTTGCGCCTGAAAGAAGTCCGAAGTATAAAATAGTGGGGTCGACTCCTATGATATTTGCAATGCCTGCAGTTACGGGCAACATTGTCGCGACATATGGAATATTGTCAATAAATGCCGAGAAGAGTACCGATGCCCAGACAAGAATGCTGTACATCAAAAAGACATTATTCTGACATATTCTAACAAATAGCTTGCTTATTTCATCCACTACCCCGGCTTCAGTTATTCCGCCGATTACAACAAAAAGCCCTCCGAGCAGCAGAAGCGTGAAGTAGTCGATTTCCTTCAGCGCCTTGGTTACGACCATGATGCTTTCTTTAAAATCATACGAGTCGAAATATTCGCGTATTATTGCGCGTATCAGGCCGATAACGAATAATCCCATGCATATTATTCCGTTGGTGATAGCAGGCTTCTCGGGTATAAAAGACGCCATGATCAGCAAAACCACCGTTCCTGAAAGCAGGACCGACGGAAAATAATCTTTAACTTCTGTTCTTTCATCCAGCCGTATTTCCTGTTTTTCTTTCCTGAACAAGTACAGCAAAGCGAAAGTGGAAACTATAGCACCTGCCTGGACAACCCAGAACATTCCCGGCTTGCCCCTGTAGACGAAGAAATCAAGAAAATCAAGGTTTGCATATCCTCCAAGAAGGATGGAAGTGGTATCGCCCACCAGCGTTGCGGCTCCCTGGAGGTTTGACGAAATTGAGATGGCGATAATGCTGTTTACAGGGGATATTTTCAACTTTTTCGATATATTTAACGCCACGGGAGCTACCATTAAAACCGTTGCTACATTATCGACAAATGCGGATATAATGCCGGCAAACAGCGCCAATGAAATTATGGCCCATTTTATGTCAGGCATTTTTTCAATAATAATATCGGCAAGCAGCGACGGCATTTTTGATTCGATAA
This sequence comes from Bacillota bacterium, assembly GCA_050261495.1. Lineage (GTDB taxonomy): Bacteria > Bacillota > Clostridia > Acetivibrionales > DTU013 > JBMNKL01. Next base: position 911 of record JBLNDI010000045.1, on the reverse strand, counting down.
AAAAGTACACAACTCCCATGGTGCCAGCAATCATTAAAATAACATTCCAGTCAACGGAGCTGAGCACCCTGCTTGCAGGCAGTATCCCAAGGGATACGAATACCGCTGCCGAACAAAGTGCAATGTAAGCCCTGAATTTTGGAAAAGCAAGCAGCAGCGCATATGTGACAAGAAAAATTGCAAGAGCCGTGTCCATCATGGAATTTCACTCTTTCATTAAAGTTTTAAATGATGTACAGGCTCTATTTTAGCAATACGGGACAGCAAATGCAACAACCGGCAAAAAATAGACGTTGACATTATCGGGCAAGATGGATGCGGCCCCCCTCTCTTGCAAGCCGTCTTTGCATTTCACCTACATTTGCTTCTTTTACCGGTATATTATCCTTTGCGCAAATTGCGGCAGCCATACCTGCGGCCTGACCTGTCGCGGCTGCGGAAGGTATTACGCGCACTATTAATGTTTTCAATTGTGCATTTCAAAACCATCTTCTCTCCTTACCGCTTCAATAAACGCCCTTACTTTATGTTCATCCTTGACGCCGCCGCTCTCCACCCCGCTGCTCGTATCGACGGCGTACGGCAGGACTGTCGCCGTTGCCTGCCGCACATTGTCGGGGCGTAATCCGCCTGCCAGAATAATGGGCAGGTTAGTCAGCTGTTTCAATTGGACGGCCAATCCCCAGTCAAACGTCCTGCCGGTGCCGCCCGGGCAGCCCGGGACAAACGTATCGAGAAGCAGCCTGTCGGCGCCTAAAGAAACAAGCTTCACAGGGTCGAAAATATCCATGACGCCCATCCCTCCGCCACCAATCCGCAAGGCCTTCCATATCTCTGTCCCGGGCTTCAGCATCAGCCGCAGTGTCCTGATGTAATCGCCATCCTCGGTTCCGTGCAATTGAACAGCATCC
>JBLNDI010000044.1:0-34191 GCA_050261495.1 Bacillota bacterium | reverse complement strand
GGCTCTTTGTGTACGTTATCCTTGTTACTCTTGCATTAACGAGTCCCTTTGCTCCCCGCTGATCCCTCATCAGCGGTCCGTTGTCTCGCTGTTCACTTTTCAAGGTCCATTTGAGGCGTTCGCTCCGCTTCAGCTTGAACCCAAGCTCCAGCTTCGCTTCCTCCGCCACCCGCATGCCCTGCTTTATATGGGCATTTTTGAGCGGCTTTATTATAGTAACACGCAAGCTTTGTTTTGTCAACAAGCTTTTATCAATTTTCAATGCGTTTCATTTATTCTTTTCAGGATGACTATTTTGTTCCCTTTTGCATTTACTTTCACCCTGTCGCACAAGCCCCTGACAATCATTATTCCTCTCCCGCAATCCTTGGTTTCCAGCACGTCAACGGTTTCATCATAGGACTTGCAGCGGTCGCATATGTCTTTAAAGTTATAACCGCTGCCTTCGTCCTCTATAATAATGAACAGGTTTTTATTAACCGCAATGCCCGCTTTTATTTTAACCGACTTGTTTTCATCTTCCTTGTTCCCATGCCTTATTGCATTAATAATCATTTCGTTCAGTACAACCTTCAGGTCAAATATAACGGAATCATTCAATCCGCCGTTCAGGCAATCGCAAAGGTTGCAAATCAGATCGTCGATTACGGTCCGTACATTATTAATGTTGCTCGGTATTACATTGTTATAAGTTTTAAGGCATTTCAATATATAACACGCTCCTGCACTATAAAGTCTGCAGCAACATCGCCTGTCTCACAGGCTTGTATTATGCCGGAATTTACGGGTTTACGCGTATTCGACCGCTATATATTTATACCACCGAATAAACCCGGTAAACCTAAAACCAACCTGCCGCCTGTCGCCCCTACGAGTTCAACATGCTCCTGAAACGCTGGAGGATTTTGCGTTCCAGTCTTGAAACATACATCTGCGAAACACCCATCTTGCTGGCAATTTCCTTTTGGGTCATTCTCTTGAAATAACGCAAGTTGATGAATTCCCTTTCCGCATTATTGAATTTGTCGAGGCTCTTCTCGAGGAAATCCTTGTTTTCTATCCTCTCGTAGGTTGAATCGACATCGCCTACGGTTTCATAAAGCTCCATATCGTCCTCATCATAAGCGTTGCTGTCAAAGGACTGCAAATTGAATGCATTCCACGACTCAATTATTTCAAGGACAGTTTCTGTTCCGATATTCAGGTAATCGGCTATTTCGTCCGCACGGGGGGTTCTGCCGAGTTTTTGCGAAAGCTGGTCCTTTGCCAGATTTACTTTCTGATATGCTTCGTAAATGCGCCTTGGCATCCTGATTGCAGAACTTTTGTCGCGGAAATATCTTTTGATTTCCCCGATAATCGTAGGTGTCGCAAAACTGACAAATTTAAAACCCTTGCTGGGATCGAACCGCTCAACCGCTTTGATCAGGGCAACGCATGCCACCTGGTAAATATCGTCAAAATCCACGCCCCGGTTTAAAAATTTCCGGGATATGATCTCAGCCAGATACATATGCTTTTTAACTATTTCATTTCTGACTTCAACATCCCGTTCCCTGGCATACTTTTCAAAAAGATCATCCGAGCCGGCTGATTCGTCTAGTACCGTTGTTTCTTGGTAATCAGCCATCGCGGGATACCACCTCGTAATTTTTTGTCATTGATAATATATAGTCTTTGTTTCCGGGACAGAATTCGACTTCATCCATAAAAGCATTGATTATTGATATGCCTAGCCCGGTTTCGTCATTTTCAAATATACACCCGATGTTTTCAATATCAGAAGTGAATGTTATTCTTAATTTATCTGCGAAAATATCGAAAATGATTTCATAGCGCCTGTCGGGAGCCCCGGCTGCACAGATGATCCTGTTGCAAACCTCCGATACGGCTACCTTTATATCCTCAACGGTTTCAATGTCAAGACCAATCCTGCTGGCAATACCTGATACGGTAAGCCTTGCAGCACTTACATACTCTGCCTTGCACGGCAGAGCCAGAGAAATTTTATCCTGCGATTCCATACAAACCGCTCCTTTTGAATATTATCAATAAAAGATTCCGATATGCCTGAAACCCGCGGTGCATCATATCATAAAAAGCTTGTCCAGCCCGGTGATGGTAAACAATTTTTTTATATTATCCTTCGTGTTTTCGATACGGATATTCCTGCCGTTCAGTCTCGCTTTTTTCAGTGCGCCCACAAATATTCCCAGGCCGGTGCTGTCAATGTAGTTTAATTGGCCCAGATCCACTATGATATCCTTTTCGCTTTTATCCACTATATTGTACAGCTTTTCTTTGAACTGGCGGGCGGTATATATATCTACTTCACCGCATACGGAGACTTTTGTATTATCTTCCAAGTATACTTCATTAAGAACTAATTCTCCTGACATTTCATTTCCTCCTTCATATTTTTATTCCATAAGGAATTCAAGGAATCGCTCGGCTTTATCCACCCGTTTGCTGCCGGCAGAAATAGCGGCTATCATTTCGTCGCCAGCAACCCCCGCCTCGTTCAAAGCTTTGCTATCCCTGACGTCAATACCATAAAGGTGTCTATCCCAGTTGTCGTCCCCGTCATCCTCAACTCTCAAAATGTATTCCTTATGCTTCTCCATGTCGATACCCAGCCTGGGCGCCATTTCATCCAGGCTCATGAAAACGCCCATCCTGGCATACTTTTCATAATTCGCCCTGTCCAATATGAACACATCGACATCGCCCGCCGAGATAAGAACAGTTGCTTTCATCAACATTGCGTACTGCTGCTCGCTTCTGTCTCCCTCGAACAATAAGGCGCCGTCAATGCCGGGTTCTTTAATTGTCGGGATGCTTTCCTTTATAATTTCTTTTAATTTGTCAGTCGCATCAATATAACTAAATCTTCCTAAAAATGCCACATTAAAATCAGGCTCCACCCTGTTTACGCATCCCTTGACAAAATAGACGACAGCTATAATCAAAACAATAGCAATAACGATATGGTATTTATAGTAATATAAAAAATTCCTGGCCTTTTTTTCATCAATGCCGGCCTTTTTTAACAACGGGGCAATCCTGCTGGGCGGCTCTTCTTTTATTTTAACTTCATAGCCCATCAGGACATTGTAAGCCTCTGTTATTTTTTCAAAGTCGTATTCCTCTGTCTTCAACGTCTTGACGTGCGCGGCTTCGGAACCCTGTCCGGCCTGGACTCCGCCCGCCGAACCGTCTCCCGATGCGCCGGCCTGGTTTTCCTCGTCGTCGGGGTTATTTCGAGAGCCGGACCTGATACTGGACATCCTGTGTTTTTTCAGGAGTATGGCGTATTTCCGTTCAATATCACTCCGGCTGGCTTCCTTTGTCACTCCAAGGATCTTCCTGGCCTCTTTCTTATCCATAACGCAAGCCCCCGTATGATATTATAAAACCTGTTGGAGTTTTTTCAATGCTTTGTGTTTTCTAGTCCTTTGGCTTCATTACCGGGAACAGCAGTATATCCCTGATGGAGTATGAATCCGTCAGCAGCATGATCAGCCTGTCAACGCCGATTCCCAGACCGCCGGTCGGCGGCATCCCGTATTCCAGCGCATTTATGAAGTCATCATCCATCATGTTTGCTTCCTCGTCCCCTGCTTCCCTCTTCTTCACCTGCTCCAGGAAACGCTCTTTCTGGTCTATAGGATCATTCAGCTCGGAATATGCATTTGCAAATTCCCTTGCTGTTATGAATAACTCAAACCTTTCGGTCAAATCAGGCCTGTCCGGCTTTCTTTTTGTCAACGGCGACACTTCAACGGGATAATCCATCACGAACACCGGCTGAACGAGGTGTTCTTCCACCAGTTCTTCAAACATGAGGTTCATAACCTCGCCCTTTGTTTCGCCGCCATCGATATGCACGCCTTTGGCCCGTGCCGCGTTTCGGGCTTCCTCATCACTCGCAATGGCGTCAAAATCAACTCCTGTATACTTCAACACAGCTTCCCGCATTGTTATTCTCTCCCATGGGGGCTCCAGGTCTATCTCAACCCCCTGGTAAACTATTTTTGTTGTCCCGAGCACTTCCCTTGCAACCGTTGAAATCAATGACTCCGCGAGCTCCATCATGCCCTTGTAGTCGTTGTATGCTTCATAGACTTCCATCATTGTAAATTCAGGGTTGTGTTTTATAGACATGCCTTCGTTTCTGAACATCCTGCCCAGTTCATAAACCTTTTCCAATCCCCCGACAATCAGGCGCTTCAGGTACAATTCCGGCGCAATCCTGAGGAAAAGGTCCATATCGAGCGTATTGTGATGCGTTATGAACGGTTTTGCCGAAGCCCCGCCCTGAATAGTACAAAGAATTGGAGTGTCTACTTCCAGGAATCCACGCTCGTCCAGAAATTTCCTTATTGCTTTTATTATTCTGGTCCTGGTAATAAACGTATTTTTTACGTCAGGATTCATTATCAAATCCACATATCTCTGCCTGTATCTCAAATCGACGTCTTTAAGGCCGTGCCATTTTTCCGGCAGCGGCTGCAGCGATTTCGCCAGCAGCAGTATATTTTCCGCCCTGACGGAAATCTCGCCCTTATGGGTCCTGAAGACAGCTCCTTTTACGCCTATGATATCGCCTATATCAAATTTTTTAAATTCTTCGAAGATTTCATTTCCGACATTGTCCAATTTCACGTAAACCTGGATTTTTCCGTCCCGATCCTGCAAATCGCAAAAACCGGCTTTACCCATGTCCCGCTTCGACATTATCCTGCCGGCAACCGATACGTTGGTTTCTTCGAGCGATTCGAAATTCTCGATAATCGTTTTCGAATGATGGGTTATATCATATTTTATTATCTTGAAAGGATCCTTGCCTCTCTGTTGCAGCTCCTGCAACTTGGCGCGCCTGATCCTGAGAATTTCACTTAATTCAGTAACATCACGGCTGCTTTCAATACCGTCCGCCATCTGGTAACCTCCTGAAAATCTTTTGAAAACATTGCTTTCCGGGTATCTTTACTTCTCTATCTTTAGTATTTTAAGCTTAATGATACCATCCGGTACCGATACCTCGACAATATCTCCGCTTTTTTTATGCATCAGCGCATTGCCTACCGGTGATTCGTTTGATATTTTATATTGAGCCGGATCAGCTTCGGTCGAGCCTACAATAGTATACACGACTTCTTCGTTAAGTTCCATGTCGAGAAGCCTGACCTTTGATCCGACCGTCACCTTTTCCGTGCTGACATCGTCCTCATCAATGACTTTCGCGTTTTTAAGCATGGACTCCAGCTGCGCTATCCTGCTTTCAATATATGCCTGCTCATTTTTTGCCTCATCATACTCGGAATTCTCGGTGATGTCCCCATATGAAAGCGCCATCTTTATTCTTTCTTTTATTTCCATCCTTTTGGGACCTCTCAACTGCTCAAGCTCATCTTCCAGTTTCTTTAAACCCTCATAAGTCAGTATGACTTCCTTGCCTGCCATTTAGAGCCTCTCCTTTACCTAAAAATTTGTGTTGATAATATATGCACTCAGCTTTTATTTATTCTGCCTTGCTTAACACGCACATCGAGCCGGCAGCAAACTGCGGATTATTTATTTCCATATTTCATGGGAGCAAACAAATCCATAAACATATAAAATAATATAAAATATAAAACAGCACTGGTCAAATATTTCAGTGCCTGGAAAATTCACACAGTTCCTTCTCAGCTAAATAATTATAAAATACATATTCTATAATGTCAATAAGCCGCACGTATAATTGTAAGCACCATTTGTGCAAAATGCACATAAAGCAAGGGGCAAGACAATGGTCGTTGCAAGGGGAGCAGGACATAGAACCGTCCCCTGTCTTATCTTACCCTGCCCTAAATTTAACAATAGTCCCCCGCCTTCCGATAAAGCCCTTTATACGGCATCCCTCGGCCTTAAAAACAGCCGAAACCTTTTCCATTGCATCGCCGCCGGATTGCCTGCCGGGTATCAGCCCGGTTTTCAGCATCATTAAAATATCAGTCAGTTCGGACTTCTCATAACTCCTTGCAACATCTTCTCCCAACCTGGAATACAATCCCTTCGGAAAATCATAGGCAATCCCTTTTATGTGCTGAAAATCCCCCCGCAGTCCCGCCAGCCCGCCGTCCGAATAATCTATCACTATCGTATTCGCATCAACCCTGCACCCCCGCAGGCCATTTGCGGAACCGGTGCAAATTACCAGGTCTGCTCCCCTGAGAGCCTTCTTATAGTCACTGTCGACTTGTACGGCTATCCCGGTCTCATCGCATATGTCCGAGAGTTGCGCCTCCATATCCCTAGCGTCTTTCGCCGCTACCCGGATAAATTTCACCTGCGGCTCGATCTGCCCGATAAGCGCTGTTACCAACGCGTGATCCCCTTCATGGGCAAACACTATATCAATATTGTCAAGCCTGGCGCCGGAGCCGGCATATATTTTCTCAAGCATCGGCAACAGCAGTGACCTGAAAGCTATGGACCTGATTCCGCGCGTGTCTGTGGATGTCCCGAAGCACCCTTCCTTTTTCGCCCCCATTGGTACAAAATACCCCGCGCATTCATTCTCACGGCATATGCGCAGGATGCTGCGTTCCAGGCATATAGGATTGATAAGGCGGAGATATGACAAGGGAATGGGCAATCCAAGCAATAGAATATCCGTTCCGGACACCGTATCAACCGATCGGATCCTGCCAAACAGCCACTTTTTATAAAATATATTAAAAAGGAAGTATCCGACCCGGCTTTTTAAAATACCGCTCCGTGCTATGGAGTCAATAAAACCGCCGGTTGATTTGTCATTAAAAGCAGCAAGCAAAAGTTTAGGCATATCTTCCCCCGGGCCGGCAAGCACGCCGGTTTACTGGCCTTTCCTTCCATCATGGCAGGCCATTGCTTCTACTGTAATATTATTTACGGCCTGGGGTAAATATGCCGGCCTACACTAAACGGAGGTTTCATTGTCTTTCAGTATGACATCGTGCGCTCCGCCCTCTATGATGCTGGTAGACGATACAAGCGTCAACCTGGCTTTTTGATGGAGTTCCTCGATGGTAAGCGCGCCGCAGGTGCACATGGTCGCTTTTAGCTTGCTCAAGGTAATATCAAGGTTATCCTTCAGTTTGCCTGCGTACGGCACGTATGAATCCACGCCTTCCTCAAAATCGAGCTTGTTATTGTCGCCCAAATCATATCTCTGCCAGTTGCGCGCCCTGTTTGATCCTTCTCCCCAGTATTCCTTGACATAATTATTCCCGATTCTCAGCTTTCTTGTCGGGCTTTCGTCAAACCGGGCGAAATACCTGCCCAGCATGATAAAGTCGGCTCCCATGGCGAGTGCAAGGGCCATATGGTAATCATGGACTATACCTCCGTCCGAGCAGATAGGTATATATATTCCCGTCTCTTTGCAATACTCGTCTCTTGCCTTTGCAACCTCGATAACGGCCGTTGCCTGGCCCCTGCCGATGCCTTTCTGTTCGCGGGTAATACATATTGAGCCTCCTCCTATTCCGACCTTTACAAAATCGGCTCCCGCTTCGGCAAGGTACAGGAATCCTTCCCTGTCGACAACATTCCCGCCGCCCACTTTAATGCTGCTTCCGTATTCGCTTTTAATCCATTCTATTGTTTCCTTCTGGAATTCCGTATAACCATCCGACGAATCAACGCAAAGAACGTCGACTTCCGCATCTACCAATGCCGGCACTCTTTCCTTGAAGTCCCTGGTGTTTATTCCGGCGCCCGTCATGAGCCTTTTGTTCGAGTCCAGCAATTCCAAGGGATTTTCCTTATGGCTGTCGTAGTCTTTCCTGAATACGAGGTAGACAAGATTCCCGTCCTTATCGATTATGGGAAGGCAATTCAGCTTATGATCCCATATCATATCGTTGGCTTCTCTCAGCGTAATACCTTCCTGGGCGTAAATCAAGGACTCGAAAGGCGTCATAAATTCTTTGACCTTCTTGTCGAGCGGCGTCCTGCTCACCCTGTAATCACGGCTTGTAACCAATCCAAGGAGCTTTCCGGTCGGAGACCCGTCCTCGGTGATTGCTATTGTAGAATGGCCGGTCCTTGCTTTCAGCTCAAGGACATCCGCCAGTGTGTCTTCAGGTTTGAGGTTTGAATCACTGACCACAAATCCCGCCTTGTATTTTTTTACCTTTCGTACCATCTCGGCCTGCTGGTCAATAGGCTGCGATGCATAGATGAAGGAAAGACCCCCGCATCTCGCGAGCGCTATTGCCATCCCAGCGTCCGAAACGGCCTGCATTATGGCGGAAACCAACGGTATGTTGATATACATTGAGGCCTTTTCGCCCTTTTTGTGTTTTACAATCGGTGTTCTCAAGCTTATATTCTGAGGCGTGCAATCCTTTGTTGTCAGGTTCGGTATCAGCAAGTATTCAGAGAAAGTCCGCGATGGTTCGTTGTAATAATACGCCATGAGATCATCCCTCCTGCGCCAATATTGCACAAGCACGTGCAGCCCGCTTTACATAAGCATTTCACGGCTTTTCGCATCTCGGCTCAAAATATTAGATAACATTATACATAAGAACCATATCTGCGTCAAGAAAATTTGGCAGGCTTTGTGGAAATTTAGCGAGACCATTGCCTGGCACAGGTCAAGGCGTCAGATGAAAGTTCCAGACGACTCAAACGAATATGTATAAGTAAAAACGGGCACGGCGCAAACATAACATCATGTGAAGAAATGAACAGGCTGTATTGTCCTGTCTCACTCCAACGCGGACATATGTGAATCGATCGGACTGCATGCAGGTGCTGGTCAAGGCATCGGATGAAAGCTCCTAGCGACTCTGGCGCATATGCCCCTATTTTGTTCGGCCGCTTCTAATGACATCCGTGTCATTTCCAGCTAAATCCGCCATCCATGGCGGATTTGCCGTCACCTTGGTTTGGCATATGCTTAGACTCGCTAAGTCGTTTCATCATATGCCTTGACCAGCACCCGTATGCAATCCGCATAAAACACACACTGCGACTATTACTACACATAATGTCAAATCACAAGCCGCCCTACCCAACCTATCCAACCGATTCATCCACAGCCGTGCGAACTTCAGCTTTGCGGTTTGAACAGCTTTTCAAAAGCGCCTGCAAGCCTGATTTTTGAATCCTGGAACATCTCAACAATCTTGAACCTTATTTTGACGGGAATATCGCTTTCGTCGGCGGAAGAAGTCACTATGCTGTACTCCTCGTCCGAAAGCACTTCCTTCAGCTCTTCCTTGACCGAGTCCGGCACAATGCCATGCGTAACGTCTACAAAGCATAAAGGCGGAAAAAGAACACACCACCAGTTGGATCCTTCACCCTTCCCGATAACCACTCTCAGGGCTTGATACACTCCCGGCGGCAGTATGATATCCCCATATGCTTTTGTTGGAAAAGGATACTTCCCAAATTCCGTTTTAACAGTATAATCCATGCCGCTTTCCAGCACCGTCTTCCTTGCGACGGCCGAAATGCCGCTGATGTTTTCCCTTATAATCGCTTCGGTTTCTTTTATATTACCGGATTCATCCACCATCTCCCGCACAAATGCCAGGACGGCGTCCCTTACGTTGCGCTTAAGCTCCTGGTCCGCAGCCGAATCGCTGTTGGCTATGATATGGAGCCTTATAATGTTTTCAGCCAATCCGTCGTTTACGCTTTCAGTGTAAGAATTTACACCATGGACACTAAAAACCAGAACAGCCGTCAATATCGCCGCGATCAGTCCTGCCGCCGGCTTTCGGATGCGTATCCGGGTTGCGGTTTTCCTAACCGCTTCCAATAGTCTTTTCATTGCATATCCCCCTGACAATACCTGAATATTATGCTTTATCCAACGATATAAAGTATTGTCAATAAGGATAAAATTTATACTTTAAGTTAACAATGTGCAATGAAAAAAGAAACTGGGAAGCTGTTTTTCTTAATTACCGAGCAGCGCTTCAACGGCAGCGGCGTATTGTATGTCATGCCTTGCGATCAACTTATCCAACTCGATATTCATGACAGCCTGTGTACTCATGTCAAGAATCCCGCTTACCTTGATGCCCGATTTCTGCTGGAAAGACTTTAAAGCTTCAACCGTGTCTTTATCCAGCGTATTGTCAACGGCCGTAATGTTATATCCCATGAACTTCAAAAGCTTTTCGGCGTTATAAACATCGATTCCCTGCCCGTTCAAAGCATGATCCACGGTCCTGGTCAGCTTCTGGATGTTGTTGATATTGACATTATTCACCGGCTTCGGCGCTTCCACTACAATGTCGGGAGTAAGGCCCCGCCCGTCGATCATCCTGCCTTTCGGCGTATAGTACACGCCCAGCGTTAATTTCGCATACCCGGCAATATCTTCTTCTTCGGGCATTATTCCGCGATACTGCAAGTCGTAAGCGCTTACCGCAAGTATACCCTTGTTGATATACTTGATAAACGCATCCCTCGACAATATGGGTATCAGGCTCTGGAATTTCGCCTTTCCAAACGTCTTTGTCCCTACCAGCTTGCCCGCGCCGGTATCCTGCACCGCTCCTGCCACGATTTCCGCAGCGCTTGCGGTATTGCCGTTTACCAGGACGGCAAGTTTATACTTGGGTTTTTCAAGGTAGGAGTAGTATACGACGTCGTTATACCTTTCGGAATGGAAATCCAGCTTTGTGATAATTCCCTTCGGCACAAATTTCTGCGCCAGCGTCGTTGCCTGCCCGACCTCACCGCCCGGATTGTCCCTCAGGTCAAGTATGATTTTCGTAATTTTATTCCGGTCTATAGCTTCCAACGCTTTTGTAATATATTCGTTCGTATTTTCGTTGAACATATCCAGCTTGATGTAGCCGATACCGTTTCTTATCTCAAATGTTACCGGGTTCACCTTGATAACTTCCCTGGTAATCTCAAAATACTTGATTTGGTTGCTTCCGTTCCGCAAAACGCCTATTTTTACAACGGTTCCGACCTCACCCTTTATTACGGAAGCCGCCTTTTCGGCTGTCGCTCCCACGAGGCTTACGCCGTCGGCCTCGACAATTTTGTCTCCCTGCAATATTCCGGCTCTTTCCGCCGGCGTAGCCGTAAGCACTTTTGATACGACGATATAATCGCCGCTCACTTCCATTGATATCCCGATGCCTCCGAATACGCCCGACACCGAATCAATAAAAGCTTCCTTCTCTTCCCTGGTATAATATGTAGTATAATCGTCCAGAGAATTCATAATGCCCCTGACCACGCCATCCACCAATTCGCTGTCCGATATCTCGCCCCCGTACTGGTCGCGGATTAATTCGAGGGTTTTCTCAAGGTAAAGAAGATTGATATTGTCCTCGTCTGACGCTGCAAACACGGTCTGCCCGAGAAAAACGGCAATAATCAGGACAGAAAGAATAATCAGGGTCAATCTTGATTTGCGCAAGTAACTTTTCACAATAATTCCCCTTTGCAATAAACTCAGCCTCTCTTGAAAGAGCGGCACAGCGTGCTTTTAGCAATTTTACCCGCTGCAAGATATATTGTATCACTAAAGATTAGTAATTGACCAGCCTTTCCCTGTAATCTTTCCTGATACCGTCCTGGAGATATTTGATAAGATTATTGAACATTATGGCTCCTTCAGCCTTGGTAATCTTCTTCCTGGGATTCATATTCCCCTTGCCGTCGGCCTGAATCAGCCCGATTCTTTGGGCCACATAAGCGGCATTCCTAGCATAGGACGGTATAAGATCATTGTCCCTGAAGGTTGTCACCGCGTAAGGAGAGGGAGCCAGGTTCTCGAAGCCAAGCGCCCTTACAAACGCAACGACCGCGTCAGCCCTGGTTATGCCTTCATTGGGCCCGAACAGGTTTCTGCCTACTCCATTCATCAGGCCGCGGTCAAAAGACCTTTTTATCTGGCTGAAATAAATATTTTCAATAGATACGTCGTCAAATGGCGATATTACAGGCTCCTTGGACTGTATTCTTCTTTGCGCAACGGGTCTGGCAGACAGCATCGGATCCTGAGGGACCTCCCTGGCCACCTGGTCCATCGCTGCTGCAAATTCCGCCCTGCTCATGAAATTATCGGGGTAGAAGTGTGTCCCGTCTCCTTTAAATACCTCCAGGCCGAACATGATCCTGATTTCTTCCTCTGCCCAATGGCCCCTTATATTGGCAGGATTCACGGTCGGAAGGCTCTTTTGCATAGGAAATGTTTCTATTGTAAGGCTATCCCTGTATGTCACGAAATAATCCGTTGCCACGCCCTTTGCGTCAAACTCGGGCAGCTTGCACGTGTACTCCAGGACGCTTGAGTTCATGCGTTTCTGAACGTAATTGCCCGGAAAACTTATCTGATCGGGCTTGTTTTCCTGGTATGTCAACTGCTCCGTGGATGTGCAGGATATTTTCACTGATGCCGTTCCCCTCCATTTGTCCACCACGTCGCCGTTGTTCGTTTCACTGCTGATTATATAATCCAGGACCAGGCTTTCGGCATTGCCCCAGTACTGGTCGTACCCGTAATAGCTGCCTGTGCACTCGACCGTCACCATATTGCCTTCCGCCGCCGTGCCGACCTGGTACACCTTCCTGCTCCAGATGCTGCCGGCATGATACTGGATGGCGGGTTTCGGATCAATAAGGTTTGAACGGGAAAAATCATAACTGTTTATATTGGCAATATTATAGGTAGTCCCGTTAATCCTTATGCTTTCCCTCGCCGAAGTCAGCCTGGTTTCTTCCGTTATCTGCCCGTTCCCCGATACCGAGGCGGTGGTTTCAAATACCAGCGTACGCGTCAGCGTACCGTTTGTTTCCGCATTCCGAAGGCTGTATGTATATGTTGTGGTAAGCTTGTCCTGCTTCTGGTTCTTTTTTATGGTCAGCGTACCTTTAAAAACTACAGGTTCCCCGGTAATAAACGTCACTTCCAGGTAATCCAGCGTCGTTCTGCCGGGCACTTCGCCCGACGAAATACCGCCCTCATACCCGCATATGCCTTCACGCGCAAAAGCTGTTTCGGCAAAGATGAGCAATATCGCCATGATTAGCGCCAGTACCGTAATCCTTTTACTCATTGTCAAGAAGACCCCCAATTACAGTTTCACTCGATAAACACGATATAACCGTCTCCGCTTGTGCCCGTATTCTTCTTCAGCACCCTTACCGACGCGCCCTTGGAGATGGCGGCGGCATTAACGATTTTGCCGTTTTTCACAACTATCGTATTTTTCAACAGGCTAATGGAAACATCGGGCTTGCTGACCCACATCAGGCTGGATTCGTCATAAACGCTGACTTTACTCAGCTTCATAAGGTCTCCGCCGATTTCATAGACCATGCCCCTCATATTTTCCGTTCCAAACGGCGCGGTGCTTACCAAAACGGCATTAACCCCGTCCGACGCAACATACACTGTTCTCTGCAAATAGCTGTCCTCGCCGTATCCGACGAAATCGCGCACGTTCAGGACGCCGTCATCGTTCAAAACGCGTGTGTCATACGTAATGCCGAATGTCTTTGGCGTATTATGGTATTCCCATTCAATACCCTGAAGCTGCGAGAACGATTCAAGGGTAAAGCTTCTTCCTTCATCTATTTCGCTGATCCTGCCGCGGTAAATGATAAGACCGTCCGCGTTCACGGGTTCATCTATCTTCAGCACGGAGGCATATATGCTGCCGTCCGAATAGCTCCTGTCCAGCGCCATGTAAGCGTCGTCGCCGTCGCCAAGGCTGTTGCCGGACACCAGCCTCCCGTGCTTGACTATAATGCTGCCGTCGGAATACCCGACCTTCTTGTTTTCCCTGTAAAGCATGAAGCTCCCGGAGCCTGAAACAACGCCCGTTATTTTGTCAGATACGACTGGCACCGGCGTATCGGAACTGTTGCGGAATGTCATTTTGACAGCCCTCTCTTCGTGCCCGTAGGTTTCCTCTACGGCAATATAAGCCTCGTTCAGATACAACAGCCGGTTGGCGTCGTCAATGTCAATAACCCTGTCGTTCAAATAGATTTTGAATTCCTCCGCCATCGGGATGGTTGACAAACCTTTCCAGTCGACGCGGTCCCAATTGCCCCTATTGAACACCTGCATGTTCATGACCGCTATTTTGCCGGATATATTGTCAATCCTCTCGACCTTGCCTTTATATATATTGCTGATATAATGGTCAACGCTTTCTATGGTGATTTCCTTCAACCCGGCGCCTTTGCCGTTTTCATTGAGAAGCAGCCTCACACGGTCGCCGTCCTTTATCGCGCCAAACCCGACAAGCATTCTGTCTTTAACCACGACTACGTTTGCGTCGGCAGCCAGTAGCTCCTGAATGCCGTCATCGAATTCCACCAGGATTGCCGACGGAAGCCTGGATATAACCCTTCCGTACTTCCTGACATAATTGTCGACCGCGCTGATCGACGCAATATTTCCGTCGCCGTCCAGCCTGATATAAGCCGTGTCGCCGGCCTGGATGTCATCGGCGCCGACCACCTTTCTGTTCCTGTAAATTTCGGTCCTGTTCTGGTCGACATAGTTATACGTTCTAAGAACAGCCTGGCCGCCCGTCCCTGACCCGTCTTCATTATATAGCGTTAAATATCCGAGACGCGGATTGTTCTCTTCGACAATGCCCCTTACAATAAACCTTGCCTCCGCGTTAATTCCCAAATCTCCGAATTGAATATCCCTTACATTGTTATTGCTGTCAATGGTAAAAATAGCGGCCGCCCCTTCCGAAATGCCCGCAAGGTCGGCCTTAACGCCGTTGATTGCAACAGAAGCGCCCGGTGATATCCTGTACAGGTTTTTTTCAGTCCCCGAAAAGCTTAACGAACCTGCGTAAGCGATGCTTTCCATGTCAGGGTAATCCATGTCAAACAGCTTGATAACATCTATCAGCAGGTTAGCACTGTCGACGCTGCTTACCTCGACCGCCACGTACCTTGTTTCGTTAATATTTGAAACAACCTGGACATACTTGACCGTATTTGAACCGTCATATATGTACTTGATCCTGTCGCCTGCGCTTAACAACCCGCTGTCTCCGATAATACCGTCCTTATAGACAACCAGTTCCCTTTTCCGCCCTGCGACAGACTCGCCGGTATTTTCATTTCTATTGCCCGATCCGTTGCCTGGCTGCTCGGACGTACGTATTGAAGCATAGCTTCCGTCCGCGTTCGCCACGGTAATATTCCTGCCCGAGACGGCAGCTCCGCCGGTATAATCCCTTACAAGCTCGATTTTTTCTATTATGCCGAAGCTTTTCGAGTACCCCTTGGCTGCCAGTATTTCATCTTCCGCGTTCTTTACGATTTGGGCGCCCTGCTCCCTGGTAACCTGCTGCCTGGGATTGATCCGCCCGTTGCTGCCTGTTATTATCCTTTCTCTCAGCAAAGTTTCAATATATTGCATCTTGCCGGGGTCAATGCTGCGCCAATCGGTATAGTTGAGCAATTCCTGCTGTTGCCCTGCCGGCTGCAGGTTCAATGCCAGTGCAAGCCAATATGCAAATTCCTGCCTCTGTGCGGCGCTTTTCCTTCTGAAGTTTTCTTCGGTCAATCCTTCCTGGTCGGGATTATACGCGTCTGCCAAATCCCTGGCCGTAATAAGGCCGTCGTTTGCGGCCAGGCTGAGAAACCCGTCAAAAAGCACATCCGCCGGGTCGGTTTTCCTATTCCCAGCGGCACGCATATTGTTAACGGCAGTACCGGCCTGCAGCGCTTCTTCCTCGCGCCCGGCCGCCCTGTATACAATTGCCAGCGCTTCTTCCTTCGTCAGGGTGGTACTCCTGCCAAACCGCCTTCCCGCCCCGTCCAGTCCTTTCAGGATGCCCAGCGCACCGGCTTCATAAATTGCTTCCTTCGACCAGACACTGCCGCTTAAATCCGTATACTTCAACCCGTCGATGACCGACTGCGCGGCAGCATCCCCGTAATATATGACTCCGGGTACCTCCGCCGCCAATGCGGCAGTGCAGGAAGAAATAACACGGTTTATCGGGGGCAGTCCTGCGAAAAGCACCGACAAAACAAGTATAAACAGCAAAAGCTTAAGTTTTTTGATTAATTCACGGCAAAATTGCAATTTGGGTTTCCACCTTTTCCGACATGTATTGAGCAAATAGTCCGCTTCGTTTTATATATCGGCTTAAAAGGCGGAAAATTAATATGCGACGTGAAATATGACAGTTTACAATTATGTTACAGCCCGGAAGCTTTCTACATTCTTTCCGGCGCGTTTATGCTCAGGATGTCCAGCACATTTTTAATAACGGTGCGGGTTGCCGATACGAGAACAAGCCTTGCCTTCATAATCTCTTCCTCCTCGCCTTTAACCCTGCATGCGTTATAGAAGCTGTGGAAGCATGACGCAACATCCATCACGTACCTGGTCAGCCTGCTGGGTTCGAGAGTTTGGGCCGAGATCCTGATTTCATCCGGGTAATCGGCAAGTTTCCTTATAAGATCAAGCTCCTCGGGCTCCTTGAGCTTTGCGAGGTCCGCTTCTTCCGCTTTCGGAATTTTTGTCCCCTCCGCTTCGATCAGCTTCAGCATGCTGCAAATCCTGGCATGCGCGTATTGCACGTAGTAAACGGGGTTTTCGTTGGACTGCTTCACTGCCAGGTCAAGATCAAAATCCAGGTGGCTTCCGGCCGCTTTCGTGTTAAATATGAAACGCGCCGCATCCCTGCCGACTTCTTCCAGCAAATCGTCAAGGGATATTGTCCGCCCGGTTCTCTTGGACATCCTGGCCACCTCACCGTTCCTGAACAGACGGACCAACTGGAATATGATGATGTCAAGCCTGGAAGGATCCACCCCGAGAGCCTCGACGGCGGCTTTCATCCTTGCGGCATGGCCGTGGTGGTCGGCGCCGAGCAGGTTTATTACCCGGTCGAAGCCCCTCTCGATAAATTTGTTCCTGTGATATGCTATATCGGAAGCAAAATAGGTTGGAAGCCCATTGTTCCTGATAATGACTTCATCCTTTTCAAGGCCGAATGCTGTAGCTTTGAACCATACGGCGCCTTCCTTTTCCACAATAAATCCTCTCTCCCTCAAATAATTCAGAGTATCTTCAAGCTCGCCGCTGTCATAAAGGGATTGCTCGGAAAACCACACGTCAAACCTGACGCCGTATGCATCCAGCCCTTTCCTGATCCTCTCGAGGTTCTTGGGCAGCACATAATCAACAAGCTCCTTCCGCCTTGCCGAAGGTTCCGCATCAAGAAGCTTGTCTCCATATTGCGCGATATAGTCTTTCATATGGTCGATTATATCCTCGCCGTGGTAGCCGTCCTCCGGGAACTCCACCGCATCTTCGCCTTTCAGGAGCTGGATATACCTTGCCTCAAGCGATAGTCCGAATTTTTCCACCTGGTTGCCGGCGTCATTAATGTAATACTCCCGCGTCACGTCATAGCCCGCGGCCTCAAGCACGCTCGCTATGCAGTCGCCCAGCGCACCGCCCCTGGCATTGCCCATGTGAAGCGGCCCTGTCGGGTTTGCGCTGACAAACTCAACCATGACCCTGCTGCCTTTGCCGATATTTATCTTCCCGTAATCCTCACGTTCAAGGTCTATTATCCGCAACGCATCGAAAAGCCAGGACCGATCCAGGTAGAAATTTATAAACCCGGGACCGGCGCAATTGGCTTTTTCAATATACGTGCCGGAAAAATCCATGTTGGCAACCAGTATGTCCGCAATCTGCGACGGACGTTTCCCGGCATGCCTTGCAAGCTGCATTGCAATGTTGGTTGAGAAATCGCCATGTTCTTTTTCTTTCGGCGTTTCCACCGTTATTTCGCCTACGGCCGCAACCGGCAGCGCTCCCTGGGCCACTGCTGCCGAAAACGCTTTCCTAACTGTATTCCGGACTTGCTCCCTTAGTTCTTCTATAATGTTTCTCATCAGTCTGTCCTGCCTCTCTAATTAACATGCAAAAATCATTATTTCCAGTATTATTATTGTCAATTTCAAGCTGATACCCGACCCGGATTTCACCCCCGTGGTCATCGATCTTTATATCCACCTCGTTTGCAAGTACTCCGACGGTGAACGCACCGTACTCCGTGTCATAATAAGAAATATGTTTTTGGCCCTGCTGAAAGACGAATTGCGAGTTTACGGCCCCGACCCTTATGAGCGTCACCACCCCGTCCGTCACCTTCAGCGTTGTCCTCGTCCCGCTCATCCCCGTAATGTCGCTTTCGTCGTAAGTTACGTAATATGCCTCATCCGTTTTATAATACCTGCCTTCAGTAATAAATTCCAGTACGCCGGCATCCCGGTCATTTGCGCTCTGCGTGCCCTTTACCGATATTATGACGTTCTTATCCATATAAAACACGCACCTCTCCTATTGTCATGCAACGCAATTAACTTTATCACCAGCTTCAATATTTTTCAATATCAATTTTCTCAGCTGAATTGACGGCTTTCCCCAGGATAATGCTGCAAAGCTGCTCAAACTTTTCGATGCTGTCGCTGGTATAGTACCTGTAAACCGGTTTATACCTCGAATCTCTTTGCATATTGTTGTCAATGATTGTGTTTTTTACAACCCTTGCGACTTCAAGTGCAGAGCTTACAAGGTTCACGCCGCCCATGATTTCGGAAATTGTTTTTTGAAGCAGCGGGTAATGGGTGCAGCCCAGCACCAGCGTATCAATGCCCTTTTGTTTAAGCGGAAATAGGTAAGTCTCCGCTATCCGCATTGCTATATCGTTTTCCCACCATTCCCGTCCTTCTTCCACCAGCGGCACAAAAAGCGGGCAAGCTTTCTGGTATATTTCAACAGTATTATCCAGCCTGTTTATAGCTTTCTCGTAGACCCCGCTGTTTATCGTGGCGGTTGTTCCTATCACGCCTATCTTCTTGTTTTTAGTCTGCTTAACCGCCGTTACGGCCCCGGCTCCTATTACCTCTATGACGGGTATGTCAAAGCTCTTTCTTACCTGTTCGTAGCTGAAAGCGCTCATGGTGTTGCAAGCCATAACCAGCATCTTTATGTCATGACTCAATAAAAAACGGACATTCTGAAGCGTGTATTTTATTATGGTTTCCCTCGATTTGGTTCCATAGGGAGCACGTGCGCTGTCCCCGAAATAGATTACGCTTTCGCCCGGCATGAAAGCCGTGATTTCCTTAAAGACAGTAAGGCCTCCAAGTCCCGAATCAAATACGCCTATTGGCCTGTTGTCCATATATGTATTCCCCCAAGATCATATGCTAAAAACATGTCAAGCTTATACGGAACTTCAGAGGTCTATATGCCTCCGGTTGTCCTCATGCCGTTCCAATGCAAGCTCTACCAGCCTCTCGATTAGTTCCGCGTAAGGTATGCCCGAGGCCGCCCACAGTTTCGAATACATGCTTATCGGCGTAAAACCCGGCATCGTGTTGATTTCGTTGATATAGACTTCATTATTATCTTTTCTTACAAAAAAGTCAACCCTTGCAAGCCCGGAACAGTCAAGCGCCCTGAAAGCCCTCAGCGAATAATCCCTGATTTTTTCGATAACATCGCCCGGGAATTTTGCCGGTATGATGATTTCCGATTTATCGCCGGATAAATACTTGGCCTCGTAATCGTAAAACTCATTGCACGGTACCACTTCGCCCACGGTCGACGCAATAGGATTGTCATTTCCCAGCACGGCGCACTCCGCTTCCCTTCCGTCAATAAACTCCTCGACAAGAATGCGCCTGTCGTATTTCGCAGCCAGGTGCAAAGCCGGTACAAGCTCACCGCGGTCATGCGCCTTGGTGACGCCGACCGAGGAACCTGCATTGGACGGCTTGACAAAGCAAGGATACGTCAGCGTCCTTTCCACCTCTGAGATTATATCGTCCATTCCCTGCTCGACTTTTTTTCTGCTATATACCAGGTATTTGCCTTGCCGCAAGCCTTCTTTTTCAAATATCTGCTTTGCATATGCCTTATCCATGCACAACGCGGAACTCATTACCCCGCATCCGACATACGGAATGCCGGCCATTTCGAAAAGCCCCTGGATTGTCCCGTCCTCGCCGTTTATGCCATGCAGGACGGGGAATATCACATCGATTTTTTTGTTATCCTTTTCAGCCTCCGCTATTGCCGTTCCGGCGGTAAGCAAGGCCTGCCCCGTCTTCTGCCTCGATTCTGCCAGCGCCTGCCATTCCCCCGTCCCGATAAGTCCGACGGGTCCGTCATAGGCAAGCCAACGCCCTTCCCTCGTGATGCCTATCATGGCTACATCAAATTTGTCGGTGTTTATATTCCTTATTACTGATTCTGCTGAAAACCTGGATACTTCATGCTCGGACGATTGTCCCCCGAAAATAACGGCTATTCTTTTTTTATCTCCCATTTTTTATACCGCCCTAATTTATGATATCAGCATTAAAATGCCTGTCTGCACGGCGTATATTATTTGCGGCAAAGAAGCATTATTAAATACTGCCCTTAAATTATATTGTTTATTTTACTATTTAAGTACAGCGACTTCAACCCTTTGGAATGATTGACCGGTATAGGGTGATCGACATTGGCGAAATTTGCAGGAAAACACATTAATGACGCCGTATTTGCGCTAACCGCCGTATAAAATACTTGAAAACTGAATTATAAATTGCGCAAAATGGAAAACTATTGCCTGCAGGTGATTATTATGGGTGAAAATGTACTTTACTCCGTTGTTGTGCCGGTATATAACGAAGAAGCGGTTATAGCGGAAACCTACAGGAGGCTTTCCCGGGTAATGGCGTCGCTTGGCGAAGAATACGAAATAATATTCGTAAACGACGGAAGCCGGGATAATACGTTGGAACTGGCGAAGGAAATCTGCGACAAGGACAAAAGGGTGAAACTTATAAGCTTCTCGAGGAATTTCGGGCACCAGGCCGCCATAACGGCCGGCATGAAACACTCGTCGGGCGACGCGGTTATTGTGATAGACGCCGACCTCCAGGATCCGCCCGAAGTTATTCCCGATATGATCAGGAAATGGAAAGAAGGATACAATGTAGTATACGGCAGGAGAATAAAAAGGGAAGGGGAAACCTTATTCAAAAAAACCACGGCCAGAATTTTTTACAGGACGCTGAACCGTCTCGCCGATGTCAAGATGCCGGAAGATACTGGCGATTTCAGGTTGATTGACAGGAATGTGTGCAACGTCCTGAATGAACTCCCGGAAAGAAACAGGTATGTCAGGGGGCTTGTCAGCTGGGCCGGTTTCAGGCAAACCGACGTAAAGTTTGTAAGGGAAGAGCGCTTTGCCGGCGTCACAAAATACCCGCTTAAAAAGATGATAAGGTTTGCCGCTGACGCTATCATTTCCTTTTCAAGCAAGCCCCTGAGGTTTTCCATGTACCTGGGCGCTGCCGCGTCAATTGCCGGTTTTATCTACCTGGCTGCAATAATATATGAACTGTTGTTTACGGACACATTAGTACCAGGCTGGTCTCTCGCGTTGGCGGCCAGCCTGGTCTTCAGCGGCTTTATGCTCATAATGACAGGTATCCTGGGTGAATATACGTCACGGATATATGACGAAGTCAAGGGGAGGCCTTTGTTTATTATCAGCCTCAAGAAAAACTTCGGTAACGAAGGCAAAGGTGACGAAACGTCCTGAAACGTGCGCCGTCGCTTATTCCAGTATATCCAGCCCGTCTACCGTTTCCCCGTCCTGTCCCGCAGTCTCCCTGGATTTTGCGCCTTCCGGCTCATCCCCGGAAACCGTTCCGTCGATTTCCATGTTTACGGCGTCCGCATCATCATCGCTCGTTATCACCGGAGCCTCTCCCGTTTCTTTGCTTATAAGCTGCGGGCTTCTCGGGAACAGCGCGTCAAACTTGAAATTGCCCATGAATTCTTTCTGGGTTTTGCCGTCTATGGTAAACTTGACCTTTTCAATTTCTTCAAGCTCCGTCAGCGAGTTGACGATGGAATAAATTGTCATCTTCTCGGCGTCTTTCCCGCCGGGATGCTTTGTTTTAAACTCCTTGGACATATCCACGGTTGCAACTTTCCCGTTGATGCTCACCGGTGTGCGAAGCTTGGCTTCGGCAGGGACGGTCCTTTTATGCGTCGTTTCATTTGAAGGCCCCTTGATCAGTTCATTTATAATCGCGGACGCCAGGCTGCTTGCATTCTTTTCCTCGTCCCTGAGGTCAATATACCTGATTTCAAGCTTCAGCTTCGTATTATCGGCGTTTGCGAAATAAAGGCGGACAGGAGTTTTTTCAGTCAGCTTGCTTGCTTCCGATTCCCCGATAACAATGCTGCTTACCGGCCGAAGCTCATCGTCCGGGCTTTCCTGCAATCCAAGTTCTTGCAGAACGCCGCATCCTGACAGCATTAACATTAAAAAAATAAAAAGCGTTGCAATTGATATGATTTTTTTCATTATATGGCCACCTCTCAACTTAACAAGACAGTACCGGCAACGCGACCGGAAATACTGCCAAGCATTTTCCCCTACGTTATTTTTATGCCGAGGCGGCCTTTAGTATTCTCTGACATGCAAAATTTTGAATTTACATTGCCTTGGTGTACTTGTCGGCAAAACAACTGGCGCAATAACTGTCCGGCTTGATTTTCGGGATGAAATTCAAACCCTTTATCATTCCGACCATTTCATTGATGAGGCTTTTGGTCTGTCCCTTGGTCCCTATATCTATGTGAAATTCAAACGTAACACCCTTATTTTTCCTGTTTGGTCCAAGTGCCTGCACAATCCGCTCCATCGTCTCTTCATCAAACATGTAAGCCAACTGCAGGCTGGCGCATGTCTCGAGGTATATCTTTTCACGCAGGTTTGTTACCGCCCGTTGCAATTCGCATTTATGCAAAAAACCGATCGCGCCTTTCCCGACCCTGTGAATGACGATGCATGATACGAAAACGGTCGTGTTGCCTACCTGCGAATCCGTGCCCACGGATATCCGGTAGGAGCTGTCCGTATCCGCTTTAATAAACTCAATAATATCCTGGCACACCTGTTCGAAGCTAAGCCCGGTTTTCTTAATACTGCTGAACACAGTGTTTTCATCAATTGCAAGCGAGTTTCCGAGTAACATTGATATAGCCTCCAAAAAATAAGCCCTGTGAAGGGATTTTATTCACAGGGCATTTTCCGTCCGGTTTAGAGACAAAACGAGTATGGACGCCTGGTTTGAACAAATCCCGCAATCGCCTCATACTCATACACTCATCCCTTTCAAAAAATATATACTTTATCTTAGCACATGATTTCCCTAAAATCAATCAGCAAGATATTGGAATCCCAAAGTTGTTATTAAAATTCTGCTTTTCTTCAAAAAACCCCTTGAGCCTTAATAATCAATTACTACCATTTGATGGCATTCAAGTTTTGGGACAATATACCTTATAAATCCCCCCTGCTGCAAAAAGTCAAGTTCTTGCATCTGAGGCGCGAGATATACTTTTTTCGCCATATAAGGAATCCTTATTTTCACTTCAATATTATAAATAGGAATTATATCCTCAATTACCTCTATGCCGTTACCTCGCTTAACTGGTGATGCGTATAGCAAGTGATTAATGAATCGTTTCTGTTTTCGCTGTTCAGTAAGTGTAACTATTCCTTGCGCCGGAAGATTGGTTTCAAGAGTAGGCTCTCCAAGCAATCTTTCCAAGGCATAAAGGACGGACTCTTTCAAAGCAAGACTGCCTTTTGTGGCATAGTCTTCAAATACTTTCCATGCAAAGTAAATGCCGTTCTGGTTTTCAACCATTCCAGGACCGCCGTATTTATTGCTGTTAGGTGCATGCTGGTGTGAACAAAAATTAAAGATATCCCGGTTGAAATACGGATCTTCCCTGTTCCCTAATACCAGTCCGCCGTTAAGTTCAACCTTCTGCCCTTGGGAATAGAATACAAAGGAAGTATAATCAAAGCTTTTCAGCTTGAAATTAGGTCTAAAATAATCTGGCTTGTATGGGTTTGGGCCGATCCATCGCACTCCCAGGTCAATTTCAAACTCGTTTCCATTGACACATAATCCTGATTCTCCGGTTGCCAAAATTTTACCTCCTTGCTGCAGGTACTGCTCAAATTTTTGTTTCAGGTATGAATCTATCCTTACTTCATCAGGAAGAATTATCACCTTATATCTTTCAAAGATTTCTTCAATATCAATCACATCGAAAAGAATTTTACCTTCCAATAGTATTCTGACTGCACCTGAATCAATCGCAGCAACGTTTGCGTCCCGTTCTTCTCCTCTATATGATTTTACCGCTTCCAGCGAAAGCAAAGCAACATCGGCAATATTGCAGGCATCCGTGCACCAGGCTTCTTTTTTCTCCACCTCGCCGTATGCTGCGCTAATCAAAGCATATGTCGCCTCATCCATCCTTCCGTCCGGATGCAATTGATCTCCTATTGAACATCGTGCTCCGTTCGCTATACACAAGGCTGTCTCATACCGTAGAGCATTCGGATGCTTGAACCCCCCGAATTCTCCCCATGATGTATGGAACCTGCCGGTCATCCCAAGGTATTCCACACCAAGGTTTTGCACATAGCGGACAGAAAGTGGAAAATGATCATATCCCCATCCTCCGGTCGGCAATGATTCCAATTCCAAATGGGTGTTCAATGCCACTAGATCTCTTCTCCCCCTGGTTATGTGCCCGCTATTGTGAAATATTCTCAAGCCCGGCTTAATGCTCTGCACCAGCTTCCAAACTTTATTGGCATAGACGGCATAAATTTTTTTGCCCAATTCAATAACAGCCCGGGTTTCCCTTGGATCTTTCCCTTCTCTGAGCAGCGTATTTATGCAGTTCTGACAATAGCATACACTCTCTCCTGCAATATCAAGAAAAAGGCCGTCAACATCATAGTTTTCAATAACTTCCTTGATCTGCGCCAGAAGGTAGTCCAAATAAGGACTGCTAAAACAGAATTGATGATATCCCGGTGTCATAAAATCTGGAGCCCATTTCGTTTTTTCATCCTTATCCCTGATCAGCCATTCCGGATGCCGTCTTGCCATTTTTTCATCCAATCCTGCTGAAATATATACAGGCGTCTTTACACCGATTTCATGGGCTGCATCAATCATTGCTCCCAATAAGTCAAAATCCAATCCGGGATGCATTTCATTCACCTTGCTGGGGTAGTATGCCCACCCATGATGACATTTTGAAAAAACAGTGACAGAGTTAACATGACCTAATTTAAGCGCTTTCTGGAACTGCTCCTTTGAAAATTTAAAACCGATTCTGCCTATCGCTTCCGAGGTATGAAAATCCAAATGCACCTGTCTAAATGCCAAGCCCTCCATAATTATAAACACCTCCCGTTTATTTGCCGGTTTTCCCTAGTATTACTTCAAGTGCATCCATCAGCCCAGTACATTCCGAATGAAGCAAGCAACCCATTCCGGCAGACTTTATGTTGCCACTCGAAAGTCCAATTACGGTAAAACCCGCAAGTCTCACCGAAAGTACTCCTGCGGCGGAATCTTCAATTCCTATCACCTTATGTCTTCTGGAGAAATCCATACCTAACCCGATCCTTGCAACTTCGGCATATAGCCATGGATGCGGCTTCGGCGGCAGTTCTCCCAAAGTACCGGTTTGTCCCTTTCTAAAAGGAGTACCCGCAGTAATGATGGCATCGTAAAATTGCGCAGGATCGCCCATTTTTAAAGTTCTGAAAACATGCAGAATCTCAGGCCACGCCTTCTCGTACAGTCCTGATGTTACAAGGCCGATTTTAATTTTATTGCTCTTTAATGTCATCAAAAAATCTTTCAAGCCGACACTAGGCACAAATGCGTCTATCCGGCCTCTACCCCGCATAATCTTCTCCATTTCAGAGTTGGTAGTTTTAAAGTATATTTTTCGGGCTTCTTCAACACTTTTTCCTTCGCAGTACTTGTTTATGCAATACTGAAGATGCTCGGAAACAGAATTGCCCGATACAAAAGGAAGATCTGCCGCTTCAAGTTCAAATCTCGGTTTACCCAATAGTTTTGCCATCGTTTTTTCAATTATCCAAATCCAGAAATTCTCACTGCGCACAGTCGTCCCGTCAAGGTCCATCAATACCGCTTCAGCCGGGCTGTCAAATCTTGCTTCATGCAGAGGATATATAGCGGGGTAGCCTAGAGATGATTTAACATAAACAAGTATTTTATCTTCGAAAATTATAAAGTCCGCTTTTTTATCGTGTGGCGTCAATATCTTTATGACGCCGTCCCTACCTGATACCCAAAGTCCGTCTCCACCGGACTCATTCTCTATAAACCCGCAAGAATCCAGGTTTACAATACTTTCAGCAAAATTCCGGTTATTCACAGAACATCACCTATTTAAAAACAACTTTGAATGTTGCTATTTTTTTTGCTTCCACCCTAAATGAAAATCCGTTTTCATCAAAAAATACTTCTTCAAATTCCTTCTCGTCCATATTGCATTTCTTGACAGCAGAAACCTTACGGCCAAATGCGAACTCCGCATTCTGGCTTTCTTCAAGCGGATTGAACAGTCTAATTATTATCCCCAGACCGTCGTCAGCTGGCTTTATACACGTTATTTGAAGATTTCGGTTTTTTTGTTCAAACAGGTTTGCCTGGTGTGGTAGAAAACCTTTCGCGCGCCCTGACATTGCGCTCCTTACGGGAATTAAGTAATCCAGGCATGCTCTCTGGATTTCTGCTTCTTTCCAATCTCCCTTGTGCACACAGATTGCATATTCAAAAACCTGTTCACCCTGACACTGGCTCCTTGAATTGGAATTTTGAACCTCTGTCATAATACTCATTTTGAATGCCCTTATAAGCGTTAAAGCCACCGCTCTTTCGTCATTATCAAACACTTCGTATTCAAACAGTCCTTTGGAAAAAATTGTCAATCCATTTTCTCTATCCGATAGCGAAACAAATGTCCTCAATGGATGTGTGCCTCTTGCTTCTTCCATCCAGCCGGTGGAATCCGGCACTTCAATTTTATGGCTTAAAATGTCGAAATGGCTGTCCGTCCAGGATACGTCCGTTTTCAATTCTGTTGGAAAATTTACCCTCAACCAATGGTCTTTAACTCTGTTGTTTATCGTTGTTTTCACTTTAAGTACATTGGAATCCCTTGTCAAAGTATATTCGACTTTTACAGGCACTTCAACCGTTTTATCGCTTCTTGCTTCATTACCGACTGTCTCACAAGGCAGACGGAGCGAATATTCCGCCCCTATCACGCATACAAGAGGACCGCTCGCCACAGTATATATGTTTGCGGCAACCCCGAGGCTGCTATACTTTATATCCTTGATCGGCTTTATATGGTTCCAGGGATCTCCGCATTCTCCTTCGTCGGTAATATAGTTCATCCTCTTAAACATATGTCCGTTTGCCTTATTCTGGATATTAACTGTGCCGTCAGGGTTGATAAACACTTTTATCAGACTATTCTCCATGGTCATAGATCCCGAAATCATCGTATTCTTTTTCATCGGTATGGCCGGTTCCGGTATAATGCGATACACGCGATATCCCATTCCCGGTATTCTATTAAGATTGGCATATAATTCTACCTGGGTTGCAAAAAAGCTGCTGCTTAAATCATACGGGCTGTCTATATACTTTTTTACACGTTTGCTTGAAATAAGCTGATACTCAGCATCCATGTCATATGGGCTTCTCAGCGAAATGAACTTTGCATTGAATTTTTCAGGAACATCTATAGTAGCTTTTATTACAACATCCCTTTCGAATGGTAACGGATTGTACACAGCAAACAGCATGGCGTCTTTCTCCAGACCGTCTCCCGACAGATTATCAGTTATAAACGCCATCGCATCTTCAGTAATTATATCCGCAATATCATTAACCTTCCTATAACGGTACTCCATATCTTCACAAACTTCATCAGGCGCACATCCTCCATTTGAATCATGCGTATGGTTTTGCAAAAGATACCTCCATCCCCGCTCAAAATATGCCGCAGGATACTTGAATCCGAATGCCGATGCCATCGCAGCCATTGGCTCGGCGTAATACACGAGCTTTACCGTTGCATTGTGGTCTTTCTGCTTTAAATATGTCCTGGAACTTATTGTATCTCCGAATAATTGAGTATATTTCCCATTTTTAAGATAGGCTCTTCTTTCCCCGGTCAAAACCGTCAATTTTTCAATCTCAATGCCTTTTTCGACCTCCTGCCAGTAACCCTCTAGATCGGTATGCTCTATTTCATATTTTCCGTCGAATAACTCTTTTGCGCAAGAAATTATAGACGTTTCTTCCGAGTAAGGAAACGAAAGATCATGACCGTTCATTCCCAGAAAAATATCAGTATTGCAATGAGGCCCTTCAACCTCCAACATTTCTTCAATTGCCTGCTTTATTAGATTTTTATCATATCTGACCGTTTGTTTTCTAATATAAAATTCTTGTCCTTCCCCTGAAAAATCATCCGTTATTTTAAATGGTATTTCGTCATATTTGCCCCATGAGTAATCCTTATCAAATTTCTGTCCCCTAGTAATAACGCGATGCACAAGATAATACCAATTATACCTGGCATATATTGCGAACCTGCTTGCAAGTACTTTTGATCCGTCCGGCGCGCTCCAAATATAAATTGAATCAGCTTCATCGTGTGAAATCCCTCTATAGAACATAATCCTTTTAATACCAAATTCTTTAAGTATTTGCGGCAATTGACCAGTTTGTCCCCACGAACATGGAGTATATGCGGTTAAAGACGCTTTTGCGCCGTATTTTTCCATGACTTTTCTTCCAAACAAAAGATTTCTTACAATAGGCTCGTGAGATATACTAAACTGCTCAGGTAGAGTATAATAAGGTCCTATTATTATTTTTCCTTCTTTGATCAGTTTCTTTACAATTTCTCGATTTTCAGGCTTTATTTCAAGATAATCGTCAATAAGTATCGACTGACCATCCAAAGTTATTGAATGGTAATCCGGGTTTTTCTCCAAAACCTCAATAGCAGCGTCCATCATATCAATCAAAAGTCTGCGCGTTTTTTCAAATGACCTTCTCCATTCACGATCCCAGTGGGTATTTGATACTACTTTAATTTTTTTTATATGACCGGCATCAGGTTTCATTTGTTCTACCCTCACTTTCAATAATCTCTCATTTGTTTCCAAACATCAAGAATAAGCTTATACCTTTTCCAAGCAAGACCCTTGAATGGTACATTGCTGGTGCTGAATATATAGCCGCCCCCAGGTTTCCCATAAGTAAGGCAGTATTTTGCGCTTTCTATTACCTCCTGATCTGTTCCTGTCTGCATTAGCGCGCAATTGACGTTTCCGCATAAACAAACCTTGCTGCCTACAAGCCTTTTTACTTCCCTAATATCAACATTAGCCATCGGATCTAAAGAATGTATAGCATGTGGCCTGCACTCAACCAATTGATCGAGAATAGGCATTATATTCCCGTCGGTGTGCTTTATGGTATAAAGTCCCTGTTTTCTCGCTTCGTCAATTATTTTGTAAAGATAAGGTTGTATGAAATCGCCGAACATTTTCGGAGATATAAAAGGACCGGAATTGTAGCAGTAATCCGCGCACAAGATCAAGCAGTCAATTCCGGAATTTGCGAGAGCCTTGTTTCTTTCAATAGCTTCATCAGCCATCTTTTTGGCTTTCTCTTTCATACCCTCCGGATCATCAGCAATGGCATATGCAAATTCAAACATGTCATTTCCGTCCGGAATAGCAAATGTCCCGTCTCCATGGGCAGCAAGCATAAATCTGTCCCCAACCAGTTTTCTTATTTGTCTCGCTAATTCAAGGATGCCTTCCCCGTCCAGATAGTGGACGGGAATAATAGAGTATTCAAGTTTTTCATAAACCTCCACCATATATTCCGCGTTTTCTGCAATAAGCCTTTTTCTTTCCTTTTCCGACTTATAGGCTAAATTCTCTTGCCTTAAAAACTTTTTACCGAACATTTCTTCCTCAAGTTGAAATTCCAATTCAAAGGTTGGCACCATATCCGGTATTTTCAATGTAAGCGCAGCGACTGCCCGTTCTTTTGGCGTCATAAAAATCTCCTTTCTTAAAATGCGGCTAATGCAACCTATGAAAAAATATCCATACTATAAAAATTCCTTGGCAAGGGTGCCGGTAATTATCAAATTAATCCGGTTGAAGCATTAAAGACCGTTCTTGGAAACACAACCGAATCTAATTTGCACTTTTTGGTACAAATAGCCACGATTGCCGGGAATTTGCCGAATTCCCGGCAATCGTGTTGGACTTGCGATTCTTCAATTGTCTGTTTCAGGCTTAAAGTTCTTGCCCATTATTTTGCCAAAGCGGCATCAACCTGTTTCTGGTATTCTTCAAGTATTTTATCAAGGCCTGCCGCTTTTTGCTTCTCTATATATTCCGCCAGAGATTTGTCGATATCCTTGACATTGCCATATATCAAAAGTTTCCCCATGTCATTATAAAGTGAATCCCTTTTTGCAATTTCATTTTTGATATTGGTTGTGTCAATACTCATATCCGCAATTTTGTGGGAAATATTCGCGGGGTTTTCAGAAGCGTACTTGGTCATTCCCTTCCAAAAATCCTTCGGGTATGTAGTGTCTGGCCTCATGAATTCAGCCCTCCAGAACCCCCACTGTCCGGACCATCCGAAATAATTGGAGTTGTTTGGGTCCATACCCGCAGGAACTTGCGCTATATCTCCGTCAAGCATATATGTGGCGCCTTCAATTCCGTATATTACCATATCATATATTTCCTGGTCGTTTGACATTAATTCCAAGAACATCAGAGTTCTTTCCGGATTAGCGGCATTTTTGTTGATACAGACCAGATTGCCCCTGGGCGAATCATTGACGTACTTTTTATCTGCGTACAGTTCCATAGCACCTTTTTCATAGCTCTCGTCGGTAAAAGCTTCATTGATGTACGCCATTTCATAATTTCCATGCATTGCAAACAGCTTGCCCGCATCAAAGTTTTGCTGCATCTTTGTATTATCAACCATGAGGTTTTTCGGCATAATTCCTTCTTCTGTCCATTTCTTTGCATATTGTACTGCTTCTTTAAACGCTTCCGTCTGTTCAAAAGGAATTACTTTACAATTGTCGTCGTTCAGGCTAAATGTAAGCATATGGTTGTTCCAGGTGCAGTATTCATATTTGGGGCAAAGCATCTGCAATATAAAGCCGCCTTCAAAATTATCGAACCCAAACGTGGTTATGCCTAAATTGGCCTTTTGCACAGCTTGCAGAAGTCTATCGACATCCTCAATCGTCCCCTTTTCAGGCACTGTCAAATTCAGCTTTTTAACAATGTCCGCCCTATAAATAAGGAATGGTCTGCCATTTTTCGATAAAGTCCAAGGCAGGCAAATGATTTCTCCGTTGTAAGTCATTGATGGGATATAATTCAGGTTTTTATATTTCTCATATAGCTTCGGAGCATATTTTGGCAGCAAATCATTCAATCCGAGGTATGCCCCCTTATTTGCCAGTTGGTTGTACATCAGCCAGGATGCGTCAAAGTTTAAATCGTAGTTGTCTCCCGAAGCGGCTAAAAGCGATATCTTGCTCTGATAATCTCCCCATGCCGCATAGTTGATTTCAAATTTTGCATTCAGCTTGTCCTTTGTTTTTTCACTGATTGCATTCCACACATCATCGGTGGCGGATTTTTTGGTGTCCGGGAACCAGAACTTTAAGGTTACTTCCTCAAGTGGTTCTTCTTTAGGCGTCTCTGTTGCAATTGATTCTTTTGCCAGTTTGGTTCCGGCGTTGTCGCCTTGAACTTCAGCTGATTTGTTTGTATCGCCGTCCCCATCGATCTTGCTTATACCGCTACACGCAGACACCATTACAATAGTCATTACCAACAGCAATACTAGTGCCACGATTTTAAATAATTTTGACATAAGATTACCTCCTTGTATTTTTTGTATACTAAGCAGCTTGAAACTGCACTAGCCACTTTTATCCCTTTACTGCGCCCATCATGATTCCTTTAACAAAATACCTCTGAATAAAAGGGTATAGGAAAAGGATCGGGCCGATGGTTATAACGCAAACCGCCATTTTTACGCTCTCTGTCGGAAGCGATTTTATCAGTTGCCTCATTTGAGCGGCATTCGGAGAACTCTGCAGGTACTGGACATTTGATACGATTGTCCTCAGAAGCAACTGCAGCGGTTTCAATTTTTCATTATCGATGAGCATGATTCCCAACCACCAGTCGTTCCAATACATCAGAGCAACAAACAGTGCAACGGTTGCCAGCACGGGTTTTGACAACGGTATGATGATTTTAAAGAATATCCTGAATTCACCGGCACCGTCAATTAAAGCCGATTCGTGCATTTCACCGGGAATCGTCTGAAAATAGTTCCTTAGGAGGAAAATATACCAGGCATTGGCCAAATAAGGCAAAATCAACGCCATTAAGCTATCTTTCAAATGAAGGTACCTGACACACACTATATACCAGGTGACCATTCCGCTGTTGAAGAGGATAGTAATTAGGGCATAAACCGAAACAACTTTCCTATATTTTATGAAAGAAAGCGAAATTGGATATGCAACCATTGCGTTAATCAGCAGACTTGCCAGCGTTCCCGTTACAGTCACAAATATTGAAATTGCATAACCCCTGAGTATTTTGTTTATATCCATGAGCAACAGCTTATATGCTGTAACATCCAGTTGTTTCGGAATCAGGCTATAACCTTCTCTTATAATAACAGTATCATTAGTAAGTGACCCGCTAATTACCAGCAAGAAGGGGATCAGGCAAAATAAAGTGAATGAAAGTATAAAATTATAGATTAATGCATCGGTAATTTTATCCATAATAACTTTCTTTTTATATGGATCATTATTTTTCTTTTGACAATTCATAGTTGGTCCCTCCTAAAACATTGCAGCATTTTTGTCGTATTTTCTCGCAATCCTATTGCTTAAAATAACAATTATAAATGCAAGGCATGATTGGAAAAAACTCGCAGCCGAAGCCATGCCGAAATCGCCCACCTGTCTCAATGTGCGGAAAATAAAGGTATCGATGACATCAACGGTGGAATATATCTGGGCATTTTCCCCCACAACCGAATAAAACATACCGAAATCCGCATTCATGATCCTGCCTACCTGAAGCATGGTTAGTGTAATAACAGCAGGCATAATCATCGGTATTGTCACGAACCTGATTTGCTGGAACCTGGTTGCGCCATCTATTTCTGCAGCTTCATAATATGTTGAATCTATGCTGGTAATTGTCGCAAGATAATATACGGCGTAATAACCCCCCATCTTCCAGATAAAGATAATGAACATAATTACTGGCCATAAACCAGCTTCCGCATACCAATTTACGCTTTCAAAGCCAAGTCGGTTGATAAGGCTGTTTAGCGAGCCGGTCTCATAGGAGAATATGTTAATTGTAAAAACTCCTACAACAATCCATGACACTAAATACGGAAGGAAGGAAATGCTTTGAGCAAGTTTTCTAAAAATCCTGTTCTTTGCTTCAGAAAACATGATGGCAAGAAACACCTCAAAAACTCCTCCGATTACAATAAACGTTAAATTTAACAACACAGTATTCCTTGTGATCCGAAAAGCGCTTTCGTTCGTAAAGAAAAATAGAAAGTTTTTATAAATCGGATCCATCCATGCGCTTCCTAACACACCCTTGTCGAACCTGAACTCTTTGAATGCTATAACTGTCCCGAGCATAGGCAGATAACTAAACAGAAAAAGAAGCAGCAGACCAGGAGCCATCATTATATACAGCAGCTTGTGCTTAAATATTTCTTTGCAAAACTCAATAATTATATTCTCTTTTTTGATTTTTTTTAGTATGGCGTATTTCATGTTATTATCCAACCTTATATGTCTCCAACAATTAGAAAATTTTCCGGCTCAAAATAAATGATAGAACACATTGGGCCGCTTCAGATAGTTCGGATATTCGTTTTTAAATAACCGTTTTAAGAGAAACAATTTCTGATTTTAGCAATTCAATACTCAGATTTGTTTTCTGTAAGGCATTGATCAATACATTCCCTCAAGGATTTCATTCACATGAATCTCTGCAACTGCAAGGCTTGTGTCGGCCGCACCGTAATATATTTTGACCTTTCCGTCTTCATACAGCGCACCACAACTGAAAATAACATTTCTGAAGAAGCCGTCCATTTCATAAT
>JBLNDI010000043.1:0-19366 GCA_050261495.1 Bacillota bacterium | reverse complement strand
TTTCTTTTGCGAAAGACCGTCAAGCGCGGCAGGAATCTTCAGGCCGCACCTGGCCGCCAGCATCCCGATCAGCTCGAATTCGGACGCTCCAAGGACCGCTTCCTCCCCAAATATCGCCCTGACAACGCTTCCGGCAAATTTAAAGGGACTTGCGGTCGATGCAATCACCGTTTTTGTCATGTCGCCGGTAGCTATCACGTACTTGTCGTAAGCGTCTATCCCCACCGCGGTATGCGTGTCAACGACATAGCCGTAATCTACATAGACGGCCTTTATCGTTTTCATTGTTTCAGCCTCGGTTGTATATGCACCCCAGAACATTTCGGATACTTTCCGCTTCACTTCCGCGTTCACCGCATATTTTCCGCTTTCCCTGAGCTTGCTCATCCAGTCCAGCACCTGCTGACCGTCGTGGCCGTTCAGTTCAAAGAGAAGTCTTTCCAGGTTGCTTGAAATCAGGATATCCATTGACGGTGTTATGGTCTTTTTAAATTCCCTGTTGCGGTCATAAACCCCGGTATTTATGAATTCAGTCAGAACATTGTTCTCATTGGACGCGCAAATCAGCTTTCCGACAGGCAAGCCCATTGCACGGGCATACCATGCGGCAAGAATATTCCCAAAATTCCCCGTGGGTACGGTAAAATTGATTTTTTCGCCCATGGTTATTTCGCCTGCGGCCAGGAGGTCCGCATAAGCCGAAAAATAGTACACGATCTGCGGCACAAGCCTGCCCCAGTTGATGGAGTTGGCCGACGAGAACTTGAACCCTCTCTGCTGCATTAATTCTCTCAGGCCGGCATCCGAAAATATTGCCTTGACGCCGTTCTGCGTATCGTCAAAATTGCCTTTAACAGCTATGGAATGGACATTTCCGCCCTCCTGTGTCACCATCTGCATCTTTTGCACCTGGCTGACGCCGTCCTCGGGGAAAAACACGATAATTCTTGTCCCGTCCACGTCCTTAAAACCCTCCAGGGCCGCCTTGCCGGTATCCCCCGACGTTGCCGCAAGGATGACGGTCTCGGAATCATCTTTCATTTTCCGGTTGGCTCTCGTTAACAGGTGCGGAAGCAACTGCAGCGCAACATCTTTAAAGGCGCATGTAGGCCCGTGCCAGAGTTCGAGTATGTATGCGTTTCCGTTAAGCTTTTCGACAGGCGCGACATTGCCGTTTTCAAATTTGCAGCCCTCGTACGCTCCCTTTACGCATTCCTCGAGTTCTTCCCGGGAATAATCATCGAGGAAACGTCCGAGAATAAAAACGGCCCTTTCCATGTAATTCATACCCGCAAGGCGCTGTATCTCTTCAGGCTCCAGGATTACCGGTTCCTGTGGCACAAAAAGGCCTCCGTCGGGAGCAAGCCCGCGCTTTATTGCATCCGCCGGCGATATATCCCTCAATCCGCCGCGAGTACTCTCATAATACATATATATCCCCCTGTATATCCCCCTGGTAAAACAACTAATTAAAAACAATCCAATAGGATTGTTTTTACGTTAAATTAATATTAATAATAATATAAAAGAACCCAAAAGGAAAGGAAATTATAAAAAAATTATAGGTGTCCTAACCTCTTTTCAACTTCTGATACAGTTTCAAGAGCCAGTATCTCTTTCGCAAGCTCGGCTGCATCCTCGTAGCGTGCGTTTCGTATGATTTCCTTAATTACAGGTATAGAAGACGGGCTCACACTAAACTCATCCAATCCCATGCCCAATAAAAGTGGAACCGCCCTGGGCTCGGACGCAAATTCACCGCACATGCCGGTCCACTTTCCCACCTTATGCGATGCATCGATTACCTTCTTTATACTACGCAAAACAGCAGGATCGAATGGATTATACAGATAACGGACGGACTCGTTGCCCCGGTCTGCGGCAAGCAAATATTGGGTTAAGTCATTTGAGCCGATACTAAAAAAATCGACATGCTTTATCAGTGTATCCGCCATAAGAACTGCTGCAGGGGTTTCCACCATAATGCCTACCTCGATATCCGGGTCGAAGTGCTTTCCCTCATTTTCCAATTCGTCCATGCAAGTTCTTAAAATACGGCGGCAGGATAAGACTTCCTCTACAGAGACGACCATTGGATACATTATGCGTACCTTTCCAAAAGCAGACGCACGCAATATTGCCCTCAACTGCACCTTGAACAGTTGCTCCCGGGTAAGGCAGAAACGTATGGCACGGCACCCCAAAAAGGGATTATCTTCATGAGGGAAGGAGTGGTAAGGCAAATCCTTGTCTCCTCCAATATCCAGCGTACGTATGATTACCGGCCTGTTTTCCATGTTTTTAGCAACATAGCGGTAGGCTGCAAACTGCTCATCCTCGCTTGGGAAACGGGTGTTTTCCATATACAGGAACTCGGTGCGTAAAAGGCCTATTCCTTCTGCGCCCATTTCCAACGCACGCAGGCATTCTTTCTCCGCTCCTATATTAGCCGCGATTTCCACCCGCTTGCCATCCAGTGTAACGGCAGGCATGGTTTTAAGCTGCATCAGCCGTTTCCTTTCAGATAACAACTGCTTCTGTTTTTCTTTGTAACATGCAAGCGTATCCTGCACAGGATTCAAAATGACGGTTCCGTTTAAACCGTCCAAAATTACTGTATCTCCGTCTTTTGCAGCTGAAAAAATTCCATTCACACCTACTACGGCCGGGACCTCTGCACTACGAGCCATGATAGATGTATGTGAAGTACGGCCTCCTAGTTCCGTTACAAACCCCAGCACTTTGCTGAAATCCATGGCAGCCGTTTCACTTGGCGCGAGATCCCGGGCAATCACGACCACCGGTTGCTTAAGATTTACCAATTCCGGTTTCTCCTGCTTTAGAAGATATCGCAGCATACGTCGGCTCTCATCCCTGATATCATCTATACGTTGTTTTATAAGTTCGTCGTCCAGGGTTTCAAAAGCGGCAACAATCTCCTCCGTGGCAAGAGCAATGGCGTGTTCAACACAGTGTAATTCTTCAATATACTTCATGGTGAGCTGTTCCATATAAGGATCTTCCAGGATGGCAAGATGAGATTTAAGTATGTCCGCCCGCTCCTTTTCATTGCAGCGCTTAATCTGTTCCCGCACCTGGGCGCAGCAATAGGCGACAGCGTCCCGGTAACGAGATTTTTCTTCATCTATTTGACTTTCTTTTATAACATTATACGGAACCTCGATGGAAGTGTTATCTATTTTGTAAACCAGCCCAATAGCAATACCGTCCGAAGCGGCAACACCGGTAAAATACCTTTCCATCAGCCGTTATTCCTCCAGATTTTGAATAAATTCCACGATTGAATCCAGGAACTCCTGCTCATTTTCTCCTGTCACCCGCAATGTAATTTCCGTGCCCTTTTTAAGTCCCATCGAAAGTACCATCAGTATACTTTTAAGGTCACCGACTTTCTCTCCCTTTATTACTTCAACCTTTCCGGGGTAATTCTTTGCAAATTCCACAACTTGAGTGGCCGGGCGAGCATGGATACCGGAGGGATTTACCACCTTTATTGTTTTGGATACCATATCTATTCCTCCAATTACAACTCTATTTTCACTTATATTTATCTGCAACCGCCTTTAATTCGTCCAATGAATTTACTGCAAGCAAATCAGCCAGAATATTCTCGTTAAGCAAAAGCCCGGCTAGCTTTTCCATGTTGGAATAATGCTCATCAATATTGCTTGCCGCAAGTGTAAAAAAAAGCGTGGCATCTTTTTCGGGATTTCCTCTCTCAAATGAGACAGGATACAACATCTTGGTGAAGCTAATGGCACTTGCGTTGACACCGCGCACATTAACTTTGGCATGGGGAATAGCCACATTTCTGGTAATTACTATATATGGTCCATGCTCCTTGATACACTTGATGATATCCTCAACGTATTCCCATGTAATGGAACCATCTGCAAGCAGTGTACGACATGATGCTTTGATAGCATCCTCCCAATTTTCAAATTTAACATTGTAAAAATCCACACGATTTTTATTGATTAGTTCATGCAGCAATAATTAGCTCCCTCCCAGGTATGAAGACTTTTACAGATTTTTTCGTATCCTTTTTACTTCATCCATAAATGTCTTTACACGGTTAATATCCACGGCATTTTCAAAGACACCGTCTACTTTAAAAGTGGTCGCACAAATCGCGCCATCCGCAACCGAAAGCTGCAGTGCTATGTTGTTCACGTTGCAGCCGGTATTGCACAATACAGGCGTATACTTGACAGCATCTTTGACTATCTTGAGCAACTGCGTATCCGTCTCCGCACCTGCTGTCAGGCCAGAAACACAGAATGCGTCGGGACGGCAGTTAAACTCAGTGGAACGTGCGATGTCGGCAATATTGCGATCAGCTAAATACTTTGCCGATTCAGGGACAATGTTATACAACATCCGTATATCTTTCGCTCCAATACGCGCCTTATGCCGAGCTGTCTCACCTGCATTTGTATTCCATAGACCAAAGTCACTGGCATACACTCCCGAAATAATCTCCCGTATAAACTTAGCACCTACTGCAACGGCAAGATCCAGCGAAGCAACAGGATCCCACAAGCAGTTGACTCCATAAGGGATTTTGATTTCGCTTTTCAATTCGCCAATAATTCGAGCCATCGAGGCGACAGTAACAGTCTCCACCTTCGTTAAATAGGGTAGGCTGAATTCATTGGAAAACATCACGCCATCCACACCGCCCTCCTGCAGGGCGATTAAATCCTTGCGAGCCAACTCCAGTACTTTTTCAATAC
Organism: Bacillota bacterium; assembly: GCA_050261495.1. Taxonomy (GTDB): domain Bacteria; phylum Bacillota; class Clostridia; order Acetivibrionales; family DTU013; genus JBMNKL01. Next base: position 14,609 of record JBLNDI010000043.1, on the reverse strand, counting down.
CGCCATCCATATCATAATATGGATCTCCCGGCATAGCCTGCAGATGGCACATGGCAATGATAGGCTTCTCTACTCCGAACAGTTCTTTCATCCAGTTCAATTGACTCCTCATTCCTTTCGACACATAATAATTTAAGCTTAACATTCCAAAATATTCAATTAAATTTATTCAAAACTAAACTGACGCTTAGGGTTTTCTATCACGAATTTGTTTATATCCTCTTGCGATATACCCTCTTCCAACAAGCGCGGGATGAACTTTTCAATAATATAATTGTGTCCATGGCCTCCATTATATTGAGGCCACATTGAAGCACGTCCATTGTCGCCACCCAGCATTATGTTGTTTGCATAGCCTGCTTCACACATTCCCTTTATTAATTCGATCAATACACTATCAGGCCAGTATTTTGCACGGGAAGGTCCGTCATAACCTAATGTAACGCCTTGAGCCGCCATCTTTTTATGATAATTTAAGTCCGGGTTGCGATCTACGTGACCTAGAGTAACACGCCTGGGATCAACTCCCATTTCCTTGATCAACTCGATTATCTCCAATCCCATGGTCCCCCGCTCAGTGTGGACGGAAATAGGAGCACCAGTCCAAAGTGACGCCATGCAAGCCGCTTTTAGGGTTTTCAGTTCCATTGGCATGATACAGTTGTAATGGGTTGCAAACTTGATAACGCCAGCTTTTGCCTTGCTTCGATTGATAATGGGCCCATTGTAGTTATTAATTTCTATGCCCTCGGTCACCTCCTCGGCAATTAACCTGGCAACATCCTCCAACGGATACTTGTTTACCCAGTGCTCCGCATCATAGTAAATCGAGCGTTGAAAGCCGGTACAAGCAATTATATGAACCTTCGACTGCTTAGAAATCTCGCGCAACATCTCCACTTGTCTTCCGCAATCGATTGGGTTCATATCTACCAAAGTCCGGCCGCCAGCCTCATAGAATTTCTTCATCGCATCAATAGCAAAATCCACGCGGTCCAAGCGTAAATCGCGATCCGCTTTCTCCTCACCCCCGCCAATCGTAATAAGGTGGTCATGGTAATCGGTAAAACCTAGTTCATCAGGTGAAATAGGGCCAAGTACTGTCTCTATATGTCGCATGAATTATCGTTCCTTTCTTTTCTTACTAAGTCCATCATCTTTTTTACATTATTTCGATCTATCCGGTTCTGAGAACAAAAATCCTTTTTAAGGCAGGTGGCAACTACACAAGCATCGGCGATAGACAAGATATCGTTAACATTATCAAAGTCCACACCTGTGTTAGCTATTACAGGAAAGTTTCCAACCGATCTTTTTATGTTTCTTAATTGTTTATAAGGAGCAGCTTTGCCAGCCATAACCCCAGAAACGCAAATACCGTCCACAAGTGAACTTTTTGATACAGTTTGCGCAATAAGTTCCAACGGCCGCCGGTCTAATGAATAGGAAAATTCCGGCATCATATTTGTAAGTATTTTAATATGATCTGCCCCGATGGCATGGCGGTACTTGACAATCTCCTCTGCGTTGGGTGTAAAATGCCCTAGATCGCCGCAGAAAGTACCGCAAGTAATCCCTCTGACAAAGCTTGCACCGACAGCAAGGGCAATGGCTATCGCAGCTTTTGCATCCCACTGTACGTCCACCCCAAACGGCACCGCCGGCTTCCCGCCGGTTACTCTGTGGATTACGGTGGTCATAGCTGCGACGATCTCCTTTCCTACATCTTTGGAATAAGGTTTGTCGTTCTCATTACAGAATATTACTCCGCTAATACCCCCGTCCACCAAGTTTTGATAATCTATCTTTGCATGTTCAATTACCGTGGAAACTCCACCAATATTATCGTAACGCGCGGTTCCCGGCAAAGCATCCAAGTGAACCATACCAATCACTGGCTTTTGATTATGAAACATTTCGTCAATCCACATTTGTCCACCTCATAAGCAAACGTTATAAATTTAGTGCAGTTTTAATTTTTTCCTTAATGGCTGCCACATCAACAAAATTCGTTATTGCGATGACAGTCAAGCCATCCCGTGGCTCAATTGAATTCGCCAGTGAAGGAGTCGTAACCACAACATCGGGACGACGTCCTTTCAAACCACCCATGTCTATTGCCTCAACCTGTGCTTCGACGCCCAATTCCCTGAATGCTTTTTCTACGGACATCCGAAGGATCAGGCTTGAGCCCATGCCATTAACACACACTGTATTGACTTTAATCATATACTACCCCCTTTGTCTCGATTAACCTTGCAGTCAACAGCCCATAAGAATAAATTATGGGCTGTTGACTTGCTTTCCGTTCTCGTCGACATCTGCAAGGATAACCTCAACACCACAGTTTTCAAAATTTTTTAAGTCCTCATCGCTTATATTGGAATCAGTGATGATTTTGCTGGCCATGCTAATATTACAGATAAAAGCATGCCGGGCAAGACCGATTTTTTCAGAATGCGATACAATAATAACTTCCAGCGCTCGTTCAATTAATACCCTTTTAACAAGGGCATCCTGCATGTTAAAAGCAGTATACCCGTGATCAAACGATATGCCTGCTACGCCAATAAATACTTTATCCAGAATATATTCCTGCAATGTACGAATGGCGTTATGTCCTGTCAGGGACATATCCTTTGGTGACAATTCTCCCCCGGTGCATATGACTCTTATATTTTTTGCAGTGGAAAGCTCGTTCACTACCGGAATTGAAGCAGTAATAACGTTCAGATCCGGTATATCCCGAATGTGTTTCGCAATTTCCAGGCCGGTAGTTCCTACATCGATACCGATACTGTCGCCGGGGGTGACAAGACTGGCAGCTTTCTTGCCAATCAACGACTTGATATCCGATTTTTCTCCCTGTCGGAGTTCGAAATCAGACTCATAACCTACCTTTCTGTTGAAAACCGCTCCGCCATATGAGCGCTTAAGAAACCCTTGTTTCTCCAAAGCGGCCAGATCCCTGCGGATAGTCATTTCTGTTGTGTTAAATTCTTCCGCAAGTTCGTGTACTGAAACAACTTTATTTACACGCAGTTTCTGGATAATCAGATTCTGACGTTCAATTGCAAGCATACGCAATCCTCCTAAACGATTAGCATCAGTATATTAACTAGCCAACTGTTTGGCATTTTGCATTTGTTTTGGCTTAAGGACAAGTATTGATACAATAAGAATTCCGATAAGTATCGCCAAGAATACCCAGATATTACGTACGATACTCATAATACCGGATAGCGCTACCCAAATTGAACCGAAGTCAGTATTGCCATACGTTGCGCCAATGGTAGAGAGACCTGCCCATTTGGTGAAGAACACACCACCCAGGATCTGTACCACACCTACTATTATACCGGAAATAAATGCGGCTTTCTTTCCTCCAAATTTAAAACCGAACACACCAGCAATACCACCATCAAAGAAAGTAGCGATTATTCCGGGAATCATCAGTATTGGAGATCCCACTGCCAATAAAACGCCAAAACCTAAAAATTCACCAATAAATGCTCCTATGAAACCAAGGACGGCGGAAATCGGAGCCAGCGGGAAGAATATAGGCATATCCAGGCTGGGAATGGCATTCGGGATCAATTTATCAGATATACCTTTGAAAGCGGGAACCAACTCTGCAATCATCATACGCACGCCAGATAAGAGAATTACTATTCCAACAGTGAAGCTGGCGCCAAGTTCAAGCGTAAACACAACCCAGTTCGTATTACCGGCAGCCTCGACTATATAATCTTTACCGGCCAGTAAGCAAATACCGCTCAATACAACGGTCATTAACAAGCAAGTCACGACAGTACTGTCATTAAAAATGGAAGAAATACCTTTAAACTTCACGTTCTCTTCTTCCTCGTTAAAAATCTTGCCTCCATTCTTGCGGTATCCTCCTATAGCCTTGCCCGTCAGCGAACTAATAATAGCCGACGTACCGCTGATATGACCCAAGCTGAAATCATTACCGACAAATTCTCTCGCGTACTTATGAACCCATGCGGGCATTACTGTCCAATATATACCGCAGAAAAGTGCGGCACTCAGGGTCAAAAACACGCCTTCAACATTAAAAAACCATTTCATTATCCAAGCAATCAGTGTGGCAAATGCCAGCATAGTGTGCCCTGAGAGAAAAATGTACTTCAAGGGAGAAAAACGTGCTAATAACAAATTTATCAAAAAGCCTAACACCATGACTTGGGGAATAACACTCAGGATACTTTCTGCCAAGTTACTATTAATGGCTGCCATGCCTGCGTAGTTTTCAGTAATGACTCCGGTAATATTAAATGCCTTTTGCAATATGTTCATAGCCGGTCTGTATGCTGCCTGGAGAATGGTGGAACCCTGTTTCAGGATCATAACACCAACAATGGCCTTCACAACGCCTTTAATTACGTCGCCGGCTTTTTTACGCTGCAAGAGAAGACCAATCAATGTGATAATTCCCATAACCAACTCAAATTGACCAACTACGATTCTGAACCCGTTAAGAATAGACGACATTATTTATTCCCTCCCAACTTGTAATATGTACTCGATAATGTTTAGCTTAATCCTTGACATTTGTGATAATTAGATCAACCAGTTCTTTTAGCCAGTTATTGAGGAACTGTTTGCCTTTTTCAGCGGTAGATAGGGTAGCATCGCCAAAAACACCGGTTTTGGAAAATTCAGTCCATAAAATTGGACGCAGGTCAAGATCAGGCGGCACCTCAGGGATTTCACAAACAGACTTCTCCATCTTGACAAGCTCCGGCGCTATATACAGCATGATCGATGTTTCGATTTCTGCCGCATGAAATGTTTTTCCGTTCCATAGCTCCGCTTCCATAAAACCCTTTCCTAGCTTTTTCACGTCGGTATATCCCATGTGCCATACATTCCGGTACCCGTATTCATCCAAAAGCTCCCTGGCAGCCTCCTTGGCGGGCTGCACATTACCTAAATGCCCGGAAAAAAGAATAATATTCTTTGCTCCTCGTTTTTCCAAACTTATAACTATATCCTTGATTACCTCGATTAAAGTTCTTTGTTTAAGGGATATGGTTGCAGGGAACTCTTTTGCGGACCAAACCTGACCAAACGGCATTGCGGGCAAAACCACACAATTTGTTTTTTCTGCCACCAGCCGGCAGACATATTCACTTACCACGGTATCAGTTGATAGTGCCATATGTGGTCCATGTTGTTCCGTCGAGCCCAAAGGAAGGATTACAGCACGTGCATCCCTGATACGTTCTCCCGCCTCTGGCCAAGTCATATTGCCGATCAGACATGTTTCCATCGGAGTAGGCTTCCTTTCTGAATAGACTTGATAGCTTGAGGACATCAATGCAATTGCTATAAAAAATCTCTATCCTCCTTCCCGCAATTGCATTTACCAAGTAATATTCTTGTATAAATCTTGTTCGATTTTTATATAATTATAGCTATGTTTATGTAATATGTCAATATTGTTATATAGTTTTTTTGCTTTCTTGTTCGCTTGATAATAAAATTTCTGGAATACTTCAAAGAAGATAAATCTTAGCATACGAGCCGTACTTAATATAAAATGATTCATTCAATAGTGCCTACCGAACAGGCTAAGGTGGATAAAAGCTTATATAAAGGCTTGGAAGGTGGATATTCGAATGCTACAACCAAAAGACAGAGGCCCTGAAAGACACGGTTGACGTGACAATGCAGAAGAAAACAGGATTGCTCAAGGAATCTTCGTCAATTCATTTATTCTCGTTTTCGCGCTTTTCACATATGCGCTCTTCGGATAGTTATCAATAAGCTTCTGATATGCCGATACGGCTTTTCTTGATTCCTGCAAAAACTGGTAACTCCTGCCCATATAATAAAGAACCGCATCCATGTTTTTATATTCAGGGTCATATAACTGGACTTTCTCAAAATTTTGCAGCGCATCCTGGTATTTTTTCGAATTATACGACCTGTATGCCCTGTCATACGCGGACTTTGCCGCTAGCGGCATTACGGTCTCATATAGATTGTTAAACTTTTCCAGTTCGGTGTCCCGGTATTCCACGGTTTTCAAAAGAAGCAGCATATCGGCGGCTTCCTCGTATTTTCTGTCCCGAATCATAAATTCCACTTCGTACAGTTTTATGGCAGACCTGTAATAATCGGCCTGGCGGGCGGCGGCATCCCTGTCCTCCTTGAGAAGGTCGTATTTGCCCTGCAGTTCCTGGTACTTTTTCTCGAATTCCGTCCTGGCTTCGTCAACCGCGGCATTGATCGCATCCTGGTCTATCACCGGTTCTACCGGTTCGGGCTTGAACAATGTTGAATATATGAGCGTCATCAGCAGCAAACCTGCGACAAACCCGGAACCAATTTTCACAGTATTGTAAAGCAAGCGTTTTGTGCCGGCATTATCGGCGCCGGAATGCTTTTTTGCTCTGGGTCTCTTGAGTGTTTCGGCGTTTTGCTCGGAATTGCCCGCGGGAAATATCGGGGGTATTTTCATCCTGGACGGTGTTTTCTCCTTGATCGGTGTTTCGATGGCATCCGCAAGGCCCAGCTTCTGCATGAATTTCATGGCAATTACGCTGTTGGATTCAGCCTTTATGACTTTATTAAACGATTCGGCGGCTTTTTCGTTATCGCCCACGTAGCTGTAGCAAACCCCCAGCAAGTTGATGGCTTCATTAAAATGCGGGTTTAATGATATCGCCTTTCTCAATTCAATCATAGCAATGTCTTCGCTGCCCGACCTGAGGCTTTCAATGGCTTTATTGTAAAGAACGATGGAATTCCGGATGCCATCGGGGATTTTCTCCCCTCGTTTAATGATTTCATCCAGATTTATTGGCTTGAAGTATTGCAATTCCGTTCTTATATCCATTAAAACCTCACCCCCCGGTTTATTGCCCGAACATCTCCCTGACAATACCGATATAATACAGCGATCCGAAAGCGCAAATTACCTCGTCGGTTTCAGCTGTTTCCATACTTATTCTTACAGCACTTTCAATTGTATCACTAATCTGTACATTTTTACAATAGTCGGCGGCAGCTTTCGCCAAAATGTCCGCCGGTAAAGCTTTCGGGCTTCTCGCGGTTACGGTGAACACCCTTTTGCAGCCGGGCAGGACCGTTTTTATCATCTCCAGGTAAGGCTTGTCCTTTAACACACCCATAATGAATGTAACAGGCCTTCCCGGGAAATACTCATCAATAGCGTTTTTCAGCACAGCCGCTCCTTCAGCGTTATGTGCCCCGTCAATCAGTACCACGGGATCCTTTGACAAAACCTCCAGCCTGCCTGGCCACCTTGCCTTTTCCAGTCCCTTTCCCAGCGCCTCGTCCGAAATGTTAAAGCCCTTTTCCCTTAGTGTTTCCACGGCTTTCACGGCCAAAGCCGCATTCCGGGTCTGGTGCCTTCCCAAAAGCCTTATTTTAAGCCTGTCATACTGTTCGAAGCTGAAGGTCTGACCGTCGATGCCAAAGTCATGGATGACTATGCCGGAAAAATCAGTCCGGGTAAGTTTCGCACCCCTTTCGGCGCATGCGTTTTCAAAGACCTTCTCCACTTCCTTGTCCTGGCCGTATATGACGACATTCCCTCCGGGCTTTATTATCCCGGCTTTTTCAAAAGCTATCTCAGGAAGCGTTCCGCCCAGCCTGTCGGTGTGGTCGTAATTGATAGTGGCAATGACGGCCACCTCGGGCGTATCAATTATGTTTGTTGAATCAAACCTTCCTCCCAAGCCTACTTCCAGCACAACAATATCGCATTTTTTCCGGTAAAAATATTCAAACCCTATAGCCGTAACGATTTCAAACTCGGTTGGATGGCTTTCGCCCATGGCAAGCATCCTGTCAACGCAACTCTTCACAAAAGCTGTTATTTCGGCCAGTTCCGCAGGACTTATTTCCTCATTGCCTATGCGTATTCTTTCGGTAAAACGCTGGATAAAAGGAGATGTAAACAGTCCTGTCCTGTAGCCGGCTTCCGTGAGTATGCTGCTTATAAATGCAGACGTCGATCCCTTGCCGTTTGTTCCGGCTACATGGACATATTTTAGTTTTTTATGCGGTTCCCCCATCAGCCCCAGCAGCACGCCTATATTATGCAGTCCCAGCTTGCTGCCGAACTTCAGGGTTCCATGTATATATTCAAGTGCTTCGTCATAGTTCATTTGTTTTTCGTCCTTTGCAAAATAGACTCAAGCGGATCAAGCCGCTCCGCAGCATTTCTTGTACTTCTTCCCGCTGCCGCAGGGGCACGGGTCGTTCCTTCCAACCTTGCCGCTGCTGCGCGCCACCGGTTTCTGCGGTCCGCCGCCATGGGTTGCAGTTACAGGTTCCGCCACCTTTTCCCTTTTAGGGACTCCCTGCTCGCGGCTGACGCGCAGGTGAAGCAGCATTTTAACGGCATCCTGCTGGATGTTCCTTATCATTTCCTCGAACATCTCATATCCTTCAAATTTATATTCCACCACGGGATCGCGCTGCCCGTACGCCCTCAAGCCTATGCCGCGCCGCAGCTGGTCCATCGCGTCTATATGGTCCATCCATTTTTCATCGACAACCCGGAGCAAGACAATCCTTTCGAGTTCCCTCATAAGCTCGGAACCATGCTCGGCCTCTTTTGCCTCGTACGCCTGCAATGCCGCATTGAGCATCTTTTCACGCAAATCTTCCCTGGTGAGTTCCTCCATTTCCTCGCGCGAAACATATAAAGCTCCCTTGGGCATAAATATGCTTTCCGCCTGCTTCCTGAGGCCATCCCAGTCCCAAAGGTCAGGATGCTGGTGTTCGCCGCAATAGACCGCTATCAAGTGATCCACCGTGTTTTCCAGCATTTTTTCGAACGATTCCTTGAGGTTCTCCCCATCCAGGACCTTCCTGCGCTGCCCGTAGATAACCTCCCTCTGCTTGTTCATAACATCGTCGTACTGCAAGACATGCTTCCTTATGTCAAAGTTCTTGCCTTCCACCCTTCTCTGGGCGTTTTCGATAGCGCTGGAAAGCATCTTGTGCTCAATCGGCTGGTCATCTTCCAGTCCCAGCGTGTTGACAATCGCCATCAACCTTTCGGAGCCGAAAAGCCTCATTAGGTCATCCTCCAGCGATATATAGAAACGGGAAGAACCAGGGTCGCCCTGCCGGCCCGAGCGGCCTCTCAACTGGTTGTCGATCCGCCTCGATTCATGCCTCTCTGTGCCTATGATATGAAGGCCTCCCAGTTCAATCACTTTTTCCCTTTCGGCAACCGTTTGTTTTTTAAACTCTTCATAAAGCTTTTTAAACTCTGCCCTTGCTTTTAAAATGTTTTCATCTGTCGTATCGTTAAAACTATTCGATTCATTGATCAATTCCTCGGGGTAACCCTGTTTTCTCAGTTCCTGCTTTGCCATGAACTCGGCATTGCCGCCAAGGACTATATCCGTTCCACGGCCTGCCATATTGGTGGCTATCGTAACCGCGCCAAGCTTGCCGGCCTGTGCGATTATTTCCGCTTCTTTTTCATGGTACTTGGCATTTAGCACCTGGTGCGGAATGCCTCTCTTCTTAAGCATGCTGCTCAGCAATTCCGACTTTTCAATGGAAATAGTGCCTATAAGCACGGGCTGGCCTTTCTTGTGCAATTCCGTTATTTCATTCACAACAGCGTTGAACTTGGCGGCTTCAGTCTTATAAACACAATCGGGATGATCCACCCTTATCATAGGCATGTTGGTAGGTATTTCAATAACGTCAAGCTTGTATATCGTCCTAAATTCCTGCTCTTCCGTCAGCGCTGTGCCCGTCATGCCGGCAAGTTTACCGTACATCCTGAAATAATTCTGGAACGTGATTGTAGCGAGTGTCTTGCTTTCCCTCTCGACTTTCACGTTTTCCTTTGCCTCGATTGCCTGGTGCAGCCCGTCGCTGTATCTTCTTCCGTACATCAACCTGCCCGTGAATTCATCGACGATTATGACTTCCCCGTCCTTGACGACGTATTCGCGATCCCTTTTCATCAGCCCGTAAGCCTTCAATGCCTGGTTGATGTGATGCGAAATAGTCATATTATCAGGATCGGAAAGATTTTCGATCCCGAAGAACTGTTCCGCTTTCGCTACGCCTTTTTCCGTCAGCGTTGCCGTGTGAGCCTTTTCATCGACTATATAATCCGCGTCAATATCATCATTTTCCTGCTTGTCGTCCGTTTCGGCATAAACCTTGGCTTTAAGCCTGGATACAAACATATCCGCCCTTTTGTAAAGGTCGGTCGATTTATCGCTCGCGCCCGATATAATTAAGGGCGTCCTTGCTTCATCTATCAGTATGCTGTCTACTTCATCGACAATGGCATAGTGCAGTTCGCGCTGCACCATGTCGTTTTTGTAAATAACCATGTTGTCCCTGAGATAGTCAAAACCGAACTCGTTGTTCGTGCCATAAGTGATATCGCTGTTGTAAGCCTTCCGCCTGGTTTCGCTGTCCAGCCCGTGTATTATCAGCCCTACGCTCAAGCCCAGGAAATTATAAATCTTTCCCATCCATTCGCTGTCACGCTTGGCCAGGTAATCATTGACGGTTACAACATGGACTCCCTTTCCCGCAAGTGCATTCAGGTATACGGGCAGCGTCGCCACAAGAGTTTTTCCCTCGCCTGTTTTCATCTCGGCTATCCGTCCCTGGTGCAGGACAATGCCGCCGATCAGCTGCACCCTGAAGTGCCTCATCCCGAGTACCCTGACCGATGCCTCCCTGACAACGGCAAAAGCCTCGGGCAGCAAATCGTCCAACGTTTCCCCCTCGGCCAGCCTTTTTTTGAATTCAAACGTTTTCGCCCTAAGCTCCGCATCCGTCAGTGATTTCATTTTCGGTTCCAGGGCTTCTATCTCATCAACAATGGGGTTGATTCTTTTAAGCTCCCTTTCGCTGTAGGAGCCAACTATTTTTTCAATAAAGTTTTTAAACATAAACGCCTCCATTAAATACTGGTAAAGTAATAGTATTATTCGCCGTCAAAAAAACATGGAGGCGATAACCCGGATACGCAAAAAAACGCCTCATCCGTGGAAAAGCATGCCTGTTCCGGCAAGGCTTCCTCTTGTCGTCCCGGCTGGCAATCCCGGCGGCAATTATTCTCAAACCATGCAATTACAGCGCTCCTGATTGTTTTACCGTATAAAAGCCCGTCCGCCCTGCCATCAATGGTATCACAGGAGAAGAAGGCTTTCCTTGCGCCGTCTGTAACAATCATGGCAATTTTTTCCGCATGTCCGGGTACAGTACCGGAAAACCCGTACAGCGCGTCTGACGGCATGTTGTTTATATTTTCCGCAACCTGGGTTTCGGCGCCTTTTGCTGTCAGTGCCGATAGAATCAGAATTCCTATGAAAAGGCTCCTGAGCAATATTATCTCCCTTTCTTCTCCAACTTCTCCAGCATCATTTTGTAACCATCGGCTCCGTAATTTAGGCACCTGTTCACCCTGCTGATTGTGGCCGTGCTGGCGCCGGTTTTCCGGCCGATGTCGGTATAAGTGCACCCGGATTTCAGCATTTTCGCCACTTCGAGTCTCTGGGCCATCGCCTTGATTTCCGAAACCGTGCATATATCCTCGAAAAAATTATAGCACTCTTCGGTGCTTTCTAAAAGCAATATCGCCTCAAATAATCGATCAATCAACGGATCTTTTATTTTTGAGTTCACCTTGCTCACTCCCGGGAACAAATTGCTTTTCTTAGCTAAAAAAGCCTGCGCTTTAATACTGTAAAATATTAAATCGTTTATATGTTTAAAATATCAGTTTTTTGCACTATAGTCAATATCAGTTGGAACGGCGCACCTGTTTTCATTGCAGCATGTATTCCGTGATGCTATAATGGTGTTGTGGCATCAATTCGCCAAGCAGGGGGTAAAATGATGAAACCTGAAATCAAAAAAGTGGTTACGAAGTCTGATTTAAGGCAATTCATAAAGCTGCCGTGGAAAATATACAAGGATGATAACTGCTGGGTGCCTCCCCTTATCAGCGATATAAAAGCGTCGCTCAATCCGGACAAGAATCCCGTGCTTAAAAAGATTATCAACGAGATGTTCCTGGCGGTCAGGGACGGAAAACCCGTCGGCAGGATTTATGCCGGAATAGACACAAATTTGAATAAGAAGAAAAACATTAACATGGCTTTCTTTTCCATGTTTGAATGTATTAACGATTACGAAACAGCCGAAGCGCTGCTAAACGCCGCGGTTGATTGGGCAAAAAGCAACGGGGCGGATTTCATGACCGGTCCCTGTTCCGTGACAGGTACCGACGGGGACGAAAACAAGGGCCTCCTTGTGAATGGCTTCGACAGGCCTCCAGTACTTATGAATTCATACAACCCGCGGTATTATGTCGATTTTATCGAGAAATTCGGTTTTGACAAGGATTACGACGTGTTTGCCTATCATTTGGATAAAAACACCATGTTCGAAAAAGACCCCACAAAAGTCATAGAATATGCTCAAAAGCGCTATAATTTCAGGGTGGATACGCTGAACATGGACAAACTGGATGAGGATATAAAGGACATCTGTCATGTAATGAACAAGGCAATGCCGGAAGAATGGCCCGACCTGGTGCCCCCGTCGCTCGAGGAAGTGCGCGAGACGGCTAAAAGGCTCATGCCGTATGCTATTCCGGAGCTCATACCAATTGCGCGCCATGGAGATGAGGCCATTGGCTTTGCTATATCACTGCCGGATTACAACCAGGTATTGATGCATCTGAACGGAAAGATAACACCCGTAGGTGCGCTGAAATATTTAAAGTACAAGCGGAAAATAGACTGTCTCCGCATTTTTGTAATGTTCGTGGTACCCGAATTCAGGAGTAAAGGCGTATCTTTTGCCATTTACCACACCATTTTCAAAAATGGCCTGTCCATGGGCTATACATGGGGAGAAGCCTCAACCATCGGGGAAACAAACACCCGCATGAGGGCAGACGTGGAAAGTGCAGGCGGCGTCCACTATAAAACCTACAGAATATACAGAAAGGAACTCTGATACCAGAGTTCCTTTTTTACGCCACACGGTATATATTACACGGTACATGTCACACGGTACGTATCACATAGTACGTAGCACACGGCATGTGTCACCCGGCATGTGTCTCATGGCATGTGCCGCACAGTATGCCGGGAATTATACTTCCAGTTCCTCTTCCTCCATCTCGTCGGCCAGGTATATCATATCTTCGATGTATCCGCCCTTTTTCACTTCATACTTTATGCCCCGCCACGTTACGGATGAATTCCTGATTGCAAACAGCAGGAAGAACGTGGCAAACAAGTCGAAGAACAACGGAGTGACTATATCGGTAAGCACGAACCCATTTTTGGTCAGTAATCTCATTATTATTCCATGGACAATTCTCAAAGACATAAATATAAATGAAAGGTAAATCACATAAGGATCGGAAAAGATGAGTCCCAGAATAAATATGATCCAATACCAGAACATCATCAATATAAACGCAGGAAGCTCCACTGCTATATGCGCCCTTATTCCGATCGCTATGCGCTTTGCATAATCAAAAGACTTCTCCCTGGCAGCCTTTTGAATATGGCATTCAAGAAAAGGCCCCAGCACAAGCTTATATCCCATTTTATAAAGCGTGTTGCCAAGGTGCAAATCTTCGAGAAGAGAATCGCCGAAGGCTTCAAGACCGCCGATATCCTCCAGCAGCCGCTTTCTCATCGCAAAAGCCGCTCCCGTAGCCCCGACGTCAATTCCGAGCTTTGTCAGGAATGCCCAGATAAAATCGGTTTCACTGTTTTGAGTAAACGTGAAAAACCTGGTCCAGAAATCCTTCCCGCCGATATTTACCTGGCCGCAGGTCGTCATTCCGACTCTCCTGTTTTTGAGGGGTCTGACCATTTTGACGATAAAATCCTGTTTAATCCTGATATCGCTGTCTCCAAACAGTACTATTTCATATTTCGCGATTCTCATGCCGTGAACCATATTTGAACTTTTCCCGTTCAATCCCGGTATAACCGGGTTAACAATAATCCGACAGTCAACGGACGGATACCTTTCTATGAAGGATTTTACTACTGGTATGGCAGGATCGACGGGAGTTTGGAAGCTGAATATATGCTCCACCGGTCCCCTGTAATTTTGACTGAACCATGATTCGAGATTCTTTTCCAGCTCGAAGTCCAGGTCTTTTATGGGATGAATGATACTGACGCCGACCGATTCATCCTCCTCGCCGGATTGTATGATGCGGTTTGTCCAGTTCAAGTGAAGCTTGAAAAAGATAAGCTGCGCACACCAGAATAATACAAAAAGAGCCCCGATCGCAACAGATATGTATAACAAAAACATGAATGATTCCCCCAAATATAAAGTAATTCCAAACCCGGGCTATCAGCAGCAAAACCAAATTTTGCAGGATAATACATGCAATATCAGGTAATTTACTAATATTATATAACTAATTCGTCCATTATACAACCACAATAAAACATGCCTGTGTTTATCGTGTGATATTGTCACCCTATCAATTATCGTGAGAAAATGTCACCATGGATAGGAGAATTACAATGTCACAAAAAAAATTAAAGCATGCACACATTTTGGATAGGCTTGTG
>JBLNDI010000042.1:0-3326 GCA_050261495.1 Bacillota bacterium | reverse complement strand
GCATTACGCGTTTATCCTGAACGAATACCTGGCGCGTGAAAACACCTGGAAAAAGGAGATAGATGATTGGCTTGCCGACGAAAAGGTGGAACTGGAAAGAGGAAGTGAATATGCCGCGTATATATTCAACGCCATCATCGGCGACGGCACCATGTTTGAGTTCAACGGAAACGTGCGCAATTTCGGCCTGATTGACAACCTGCCGGAAGGTTGCTGCGTGGAAGTGCCGGTGTTGGCTTCAAAGAGGGGATTGAATCCGATAAAGGTCGGACCCCTGCCGGAACACTTGGCTGCACTTGTAGGCACCAATGCCCGTTGCGAAGAACTGGCGGTGGAAGGAGCCATTACGGGAGATCCGCGGAAGGTGTTCCACGCGATTTGCCTTGACCCGCTGACGTCCGCGGTTCTCAGCCTTAAAGAGATAAAGGAAATGACAGACGAGATGTTCGAAGCGAACCGCAGGTGGCTGCCCCAATTCAAGCACAAGAGCTGATTTACCACCTTCATTATATATTTAAACGGGTGATTGCTTTATTCAGAAGCAATCACCCTTCTTATCTTCCCCTATCTCTTTCAAAGCCTCCGTGTAAGCCTCCGTTGTTGCATTGTCGAAGCATACCATAAGCACCTTGTCAATACTGCCGTTCTCCTCCAGGAACCTGGAGATCTCCCGCATCGCAATCCTTGCCGCGCGCTTCACTGGAAAGCGGTACGCGCCCGTACTTATCGACGGAAACGCGATTGTTTTCAACCCGTATTCCACTGCGAGCTGCAGCGAACTCTTGTAGCACGAAGCCAGCAGGCAGTCCTCGTCATGGTTCCCGTCCCGCCAGACGGGCCCCACAGTATGTATCACGTGTTTCGCCGGCAGCCTGTATCCTTTTGTTATCTTTGCCTTTCCCGTTTCACAGCCGTTCAATTTGCGGCACTCCTCCAGCAGCTCCGGGCCGGCCGCCCTGTGTATGGCGCCGTCCACTCCCCCGCCCCCTAGAAGCGTGTTGTTTGCCGCGTTTACGATGGCGTCGGCTTCAATCTTCGTTATATCGCCTTGGACTATGCTTATGCGTCCCGTTGCCATTCGCACTACCTCCTGTTATTTACACGTTCTGTACATGTTCTATACCTGTACTATACCTGTTTTATGGCTGCAGGCTGTTCCGCGCCAAGATATTGCCGCGCAATTTCCATTGCATACTCCCGCATGACAGTTTTCATATCCTCAGGAGAAAGTATTTCGACATCATTCCCATAATATATCAGCCATTTCCCCAGTATCTGCAACGAGTCTGTCAGCAATACGATTTCAACCTTCTCCCCCATTTCCTTTTCCGCTGCAAAACCTAAAGCGCACTTGTTTTTGATTATTTCGTAGTTGCTGTCTTTCCGCAAGCGCACCGTCACGCTGCACAGGTTTTTTGACGAATACATCTTGTTGATAATTTCTTCGATAGGCGGATGCGATTGCTTAAAGCGCTGATTTGTCATCGAAAGCTTTTTAATACGGTCTGTACGAAAATTTCGGTATGCGCCGCGCAAATGGCAAAAAGCAATCAAATGCCAGTGATTATCGTAAAAACCCAATGAAACAGGTTCAATCCTTCTTGACGTGAATTGGCCGCCGTTAGGCGAATAATATTGGATTTCCACGATATTGCCGGTATACATCGCCGTCTGGATATCCTTGATGATATTGTCTTCAACCGGCTGGCTGCTGTTTTCCGAAGCAAATACCCGGATTTTCTTTTCTAAATCCGAAAGGAATTCCTTGTCTTCATTTTTAAGCACGGCTCTAATTTTAAACAGAGCCGATTCGACGCTCTTTTTTGCTTTTTCGTCCGTAAGCGCGCCGGCCAGCTTTCCTGCCAGCAGTAAAGCTCCTGCTTCTTCCGTGGTAAGCATTACCGGGGGAAGATGGTATCCTTCCACAAGATAATAGCCCGTTCCGGCTTCCGAACCTATCGGTACGCCGGCAGCTTCAAGCGACCTGATATCCCTGTATACGGTTCGTATACTTATGCCGAACCGCTCGGAAAGCTCTTTGGCTTTGACGATTTTCTTGGATTGAAGGTGGATAAGGATTGCCGACAGCCTGTCCAGCCTGTTCATAAAGCACCTCCTGCCGGGTGGCGCAGCGGTTTGACTCCCGGTATAACCATTATAACATAAAAAAAAGAAAAAAATGTTTTCCTGCTGACATTACGCTGTCACTTCGCTGATGTAAGCTTTGTTATAAAAACAATAATTAAGGAGGAAAATTTTATGAGACCAAAAGTAATAATGCATACCCAGGTAAGCCTGGACGGCTGTGTTCGAGGGTTTATCGACACAGGTGTTTATTATATTGTCGCCGCCGGCCTCGGCGCTGACATGGTACTGTTCGGAAGTGAGACAGTTTTAACGGCGGTCCCGGAATACCCGCCCGAGACAGAAAAATCGTTTATCAAGCCCGCGGACGATCCAAATGATAAAAGACTGATGTGCCTTGTGCCGGATAGCCGCGGCAGGCTGCGCAACCTGCATGTTTTCAGGGATTCGGAGTATATCAGGGATTTTATTGTCCTGGTATCAGAATCCACACCCAAATCCTACCTGGATTATCTATCCGAGCGCAACTACGACTATATAATCGCCGGCAGCGATCACGTCGATTATGCAAAAGCGCTCGAAACCCTTTACGACAAGTACAACTGCAGGGTTATCAGAACGGACAGCGGCGGCATTCTGACAAACGTCCTGATAGAACAAGGGCTTGTTGACGAAATCAGTCTCGTCATATCACCTTGCCTGGTTGGCACAGGCGAGCCGCATGCATTCAGAAGCCTCTCGCTTCCTGACAGAATACCGCTGGAGCTTACCAGATGCGAGCAGCTTGATGATAATCATCTTTACGTCAACTACAAAGTCGTAAAATAACAGGATGACAAGCGCGGCATGCCCGGGTTTTTCAAAAAAACCCGGGACATCCGGGTTCTCCGGCTTTGTGCATGCCTGCGCCGTTTATATTTAACTGAATTACTTTAGTCCGACGGCTTTTCGAATGATGCTGCCCTTTAAAGATTTCATAAAGTTGGACTTTGGAAAAGTCAATTCCTCAAGCGACGTGGGGAATTTTAGTATTATTTTACATTATACCTTAAATATTAAGACAAGTTCATTTTGATTATTGGTTTCATTGGTCACGATTTGTCTTGCAATTTCTGGCGCTGCCGCTTTACAAGATCCTCCAATGTAATATTGTCAATCACGTTGTTGATTGCATCATTTATTTGTTTCCAAACATCCAGCGTCGCGCAGATTTCATTGCGCGGGCACTGGTTGGGATCATC
>JBLNDI010000041.1:0-2840 GCA_050261495.1 Bacillota bacterium | reverse complement strand
TAATACCAGCTTATGTCAGGAATCCACGAACTCTCCGTGCTTGCCTCCGCCGGAAAAGCTGCAGCCGGCAACAGCATGAGTGTCAGCGCTGCGAAAAGCAAAACGCTCAAGAATCGTTTTCTTTTCATTTCTTTTCCTTCCTTTCTTGTTTGGTTTCGCGCCGTCGCGCGTCGCACATGCAAATACCGATGGGGTCGTAATGCGTATGTTCCCGGTAAAACCAACCGCAGCCGCCGCAGTCGCCGGGGAGCGGCTCCCCTGGAATAACAGGTTTGCTATGGGGGCAGCTTTCCTGCTCCGCCGTAGCGAAGGGGCGGCCTTCTCCGGTATACACCGGGTTTCCCTCAAAGTCGGGGTAGGCCGGGTAGCTTTCGTCATGCTGCTCGTCGTACTCAAGGTAAACGGGAAACTCCCTGCCTCCCACCTTGTACACCTTATACAGTTCCTTTCGCTCAGGTGGCAACCTTTCACGCTCCTTCCCGGGCCGGAATATATAAAGAAACCCCTATGATAGCTTTCACTACTATCATAAGGGTTTTATGACATTTTTCGTAAGTGACTTTTTCCACCTAAAAAGTCACGTTTTTATATCACTAAATGTATTTTGAAAGCTCCTCCCTGCCGGATATGCATAGCTTCTCGTAAATCTCCAGCATGATATTCTTGAGCCTGCCTACGGAAATACAGTGCTTCTTGGCAATTTGGGCGTAAGGGACGCGGTTTGCCACAAGCAAAGCGAGGTGATATTCCCTCAAGGTCAGCATAAGTGTGATGTTATCTTTCGTAAATTGGTTATGAAAAGTTATCCAGTTTTTCCAGGTGCGATCCCATTGTCCGAGCACTGCCTTGCGGTATGCGGGAAATTCCCGTTCCAGGCACTGTTCCGTCAGACCTCCAAGCGAAGTAACGGTCTCCGCAAAAGGTGTGATAAAACCGTGGGGCAAGGCGAGGCGCATGGCTTCCAACAGCCAGCGCCGGGCTTCGTCATCGTGTCCGAGGCAAAAGCAGGCGATTGCGCAGGTCACTCGCAGGTATAAATCTATCAGCGTAAATCCCCGAGGCTGTGCATACACGGCCAGGGCTGTCTGCGCCACGGCAAGCATTGCATCGTACTTTCGCAAACAATGAAAATACTTGACGCGTAAATAGAGGGCGTTGATCCTTGCCTGAGGGGCAAGGGCGCTTAAATTCCCTTCCTTCAGCCAGTCGGGGACCATGTTCGGGGCATATATGCTCACGGCGGCCGTGGCAAGGGCTAATTCCGCATAAGCGGCTGCACTGCTGCCACTTTGCGTTTTAGCAATTTTTTTAAGATAAGTTTCAATCTCGGTGTAGAGTTGGTAATCCCCCAGGCTGATGGCCGCCACAATTGCCATCGGGCATGCGCGAAGCCGTGCAGCGTCATCTCCAAAGGTTTTCTTATAGCAGTCTATTGATTTTGAAAAATCTCCCCGCAGGTAAGCTATTTCTCCCTCGTATTGAAGCCGCATCCTTTCTTCATTCACAGTGTCCAGGACCGAGTCGGGATTGTCGAGCGGCATGGCATTGGTAGTAGCCGCCAGAAAGCTGTCAAAGCAATCCGAAAGCGAAAGCCGGGGAACGGGCTGCAGCTTGCGCCTTTTATCGACAGGCCTTTGGGCATGCTCCGGTATCAACCACAGATTGCCTCTTTTGACAACCCCGTCAATTCTTTTTTCCACGCAATACAGAGTTACTATCCGGGTGCCCAGCCCCCATTTTTCCGCAATTTCTTTCACAGTCAGATAATTCACAAGACACACCTTCTTAGGGCTCTTCTTTATATAAGTATATTGCAATTATCGGCATATTGCAAATAAAAGAAATATGTAAACCGTATGCGAATCGTATGCGGTTAGCGTATCAGAAAAGGCTGGAAAACAAAAGGACTTCAACCTCGAGGGTTCAAGTCCTTTGCCTGTATATAAGTGGTGGAGATGAAGAGGTTCGAACTCTCGACCTTACGGATGCGAACCGTACGCTCTCCCAGCTGAGCTACACCCCCACGCGCTGCTATACTGTTTTCAGAAGCCCGCTGCACGTCCGGCCTGCGTGAATCCTGTCTGCTGAATGAACTGCGCCGCCACTCATCGCCGGCCTGTTTTCACAGGACTCATTTTTGCCATTAGTAATTATACCACGACAATAAACAGTTTGCTAGTATAAAAAAATAAGTGTTAAGAAAAATATTGTCAACCTAATATAAATTTTAGGTTGACAATTATGTTTTTGTGTATTATTATGGTTTGCAGTTATTATGCAGTATCATTATGAACAATCTACTTTCTTAGGAGGCTTTGTATGAGATTAAAACCAAAAGACTTAATTATTACCGCGATGTTTACATCACTGATGGTTGCCGGAACGTTCATCCGGATACCTTTTCCCTTGCTGCCGGTGACACTGCAGACATTTATTTGCGGTCTGGCAGGCATTATCATCGGTCCGAAACTCGGCGCCCTTTCCATGCTTATATACACGGTGCTGGGTCTGGCCGGTATTCCCGTATTTGCCGGCGGCGGCGGCATAACTTACATATTCAATAGAAGTTTCGGCTTTATACTGGGCTTTATCGGCGCTTCATATGTTGTGGGATTATTGCTGCAAAAAACAGGCAGGCGTACCGTTGCCGGTTGCTTTACTGCGCTGATGGCAGGATTATTGGTTGTATACGCTGCAGGCATATGTTACATGTTTTTAATCATGCGTTTTTACATGGGTGACAATACAGTCGGATTGCTGTTCCTGCTGGTTGCCAACATACCTTACATCATCAAGGATTTCGTCCTTTTTTCAATTGCAGCCCTTGTCATGCCGTCCGT
>JBLNDI010000040.1:0-14315 GCA_050261495.1 Bacillota bacterium | reverse complement strand
ATTCGGCAACGCTTCAATAATTTTCCCCTCAACTTCGATTACGTCGTCTTTTGACAAAACTCAAACCCTCCTTTAAAAATCCAAATCTGCCAGAGCTTTTCTTATTTCCGCATTTGTTATCTTTGCGCCGCTCTTTAGTTTTTCCTCGAGGTTTTCGGCCTTCTCATCCGTTATATTTAAATGCTTGACTTTCTTTCTCTTTGGTTTTTCAATCTTCCGCAAGTCCCCATCGGAGATTTCCACGTACAAATCGTCAACCACTTTTACTACAACGAATCTTCTTCCAGCATCCCTTCCTGCCCGAGAAACAACTACCTGGCCTAAAGATACGCTCAATAATCCTCACCTCTGAGCTTTGTCATAATCAACGGCTCACCGTCGGTTATTGCAATAGTGTTTTCATAATGTGCCGATAATTTGCCGTCTGCCGTAACCACAGTCCATTTATCATCAAGAATTTTTACATAATGCGCTCCCTGGTTTACCATCGGTTCGATCGCTAGCGTCATACCCGGCTCAAGCCTGGGGCCTCTCTCGCGGGTGGCAAAGTTCGGTACCTGCGGTGCTTCCCACATTTCCCTGCCTATGCCATGGCCCACAAAATCACGGACAACCGAGAATCCTTCGCTTTCAACGTATTGCTGCACTGCCCTGGATATATCTGCGACGCGGTTTCCTTTAAACGCGTATTTTATCCCTTCATAAAAACTCTGCTCTGTCGCCCGGATCAGTCTCATTGCTTCTTCCGAAACATTCCCCACCGGGAATGTTCTTGCCGCATCGCCGCAAAACCCGCTGAAACTGACTCCTATATCGACACTAATAATATCTCCATCTTTTAACTGTCTTAAACCCGGTATCCCGTGTATCACTTCGTTGTTGACGGAAGCGCATATCGTCCCGGGAAAATCAATTCCGCCTTCTATCGCGCAGCGTACGCCTTTGAACAGCGGCACCGCTTTTTGACTGAGGATATATTTTTCCGCAATACTGTCCAATTCCCTCGTCGTCACGCCCGGTTTTACGGCTTCCTCCACCAGCTTGAGCGCGGTTGCCACTATTTCGCCCGCTTTTTTCATCAGCTCCAATTCCGACTTTGATTTAATATATATCATTCTTTTAATCCCAACACCCTGAATATTTCCGCCGTCGTATCCGATATCCGGTCCACTCCGTTTACATCAGCCAGTATGCCCTTCTTCCTGTAATAATTCACCAGGGGTTCTGTCTGGGCATGATACGTTTTCAACCTGTTGATGACGGTCTGTTCACGATCGTCTTCCCTCTGGATCAGCCTGGCGCCGCAATTATCGCATATATTCTCCCGCGACGGGGGATAACTGTCAACGTGATAGTTTGCATTGCATTCAGGGCAAACCCTTCTGCCGGACAACCTCCTGATGATTATTTCGTCAGGAACCACCAGGTTCAGGACATAATCCAGTTTCTTCCCCATGGCATCCAGGATGCCGTCCAGGCTTTCCGCCTGCGAGATCGTGCGAGGAAAACCATCCAGTATGAACCCGTTTTTTGCGTCATCCTGCTGGATCCTGTCCTTTACAATCCCTATGGTGACTGAATCGGGCACCAGGGCGCCGCTGTCTATATATTCCTTTGCCATCAATCCCAGCGGAGTGCCGTTCTTGATATTGCTCCTGAATATATCGCCGGTCGATATGTGGGGAATATTCAGTTTCTCCGAAAGTATAACCGCCTGCGATCCCTTGCCCGCACCGGGCACTCCTAACAATACCAGCCTCATCTCTTACCTCGCATAAGCGTATTTTACTCCAGGAACCCTTTATAATGCCTCATAAGCATTTGCGACTCAACCGCCTGGACGGTGTCAAGCGCAACACCTACAAGAATAAGAACGGTCGTGCCTCCAAACCAGATTCCCGGTATTTTCGTTATATTCCCCATTATAATGGGAGCTACCGTAATAATTGCAAGGAAAAATCCGCCGAACCACGTGATCCTATTGAGAACCCTGGTGATATAGTCGGATGTCGCTTTCCCGGGCCTGTACCCAGGTATGAACCCGCCGTTCTTCTTCATGTTGTTTGCGATCTCTACCGGGTTGAACTGTACAACCGAGTAGAAGAACGTAAAGAATATGATCAGGATTGAGTAAATCACGATGTACAGCGGGCTCCGCTGCGGATTTTTAAACAGGTTGACAAACCAGTTGTCCACGTTTGCAAAGAACATCGTAACAATCGTGGAGGGAAACATCATGAGCGACATTGCAAATATTATCGGAATAACTCCCGCCAGGTTGACTTTTATCGGCAGGTGCGTGCTTTGGCCGCCATACATTTTTCTTCCCACAACGCGCTTGGCATATTGTATCGGTATCCTTCTTTCCGCCTGTTGCACCCATATAACTCCCGCGATAACAATCACAAACATAACCAGTATCCCGATTATCGCGAGAATTCCCATGATACCGGAACCGAAGCTGCCGGCCATGTAATTGAGATAAAATCCTCTTACTGCGTCAGGCGCTCTCGAAACGATACCGGCGAATATCAACATTGATATTCCATTGCCGATACCATACTCGGTTATCTGTTCGCCAAGCCACATAAGGAACGCTGTGCCCGCGGTGAACGTAAGCGTAATTGTCAGGAAGCTCCATACGCTGCCGCCGTCAACAACGCCATTGCGTCCGCGGATGGTAATATAAAGCGCAATAGACTGCACCAATCCAAGTATCACCGTGCCATACCTGACATACTGCTGCAGGACCTTTCTGCCTTCATCGCCCTCCTTCTGCAGCCTTTCAAGCGCAGGAATCGCTATGGTCAGAAGTTGCATAATAATGGACGAATTGACATATGGCGTAATACTCAATGCAAAAACCGACGCCAGTTTGAACGCTCCTCCTGATACAATATCGAGGAACCCTCCCAGCGAACCGGCCTGGTTGATTAATTCGGAGAATGCTTTTGCATCAAGACCCGGATTTGGTATGAAAGCGCCGATCCTATATACAATCATCATTGCGATTGTGAACAGGATCTTTTTGCGCAAATCCGATATTTTCCACGCATTACGCAGAGTCTCGATCATTCCGCCCATTTTATACCACCTCTACCTTTCCTCCCGCAGCCTCTATCTTTTCCGAAGCCGTCTTGGTAAATCTCGCAGCCTGGACAGTAAGCTTCTTTTTCAGCTCACCGTTGCCCAGGACGGCTACCCCGTCACACAACTTCTTTGTAATTCCCATTTTCTTAAGAAGTTCGCCGTTTACCACGGTCCCGTCTTCAAATATATTCAAGGCCGAAACATTAACCTCGGCATAAACCTTGGCAAATCTCTTGTTATTGAAACCTCTCTTGGGTATCCTCCTGTAGAGAGGCATCTGGCCGCCTTCAAAACCGGGCCTGACTCCGCCGCCGGCACGCGCATTCTGGCCTTTATGCCCGCGTCCTGCGGTTTTGCCTTTGCCCGAACCCGGTCCCCTTCCTTTTCTGACCGGAGCTTTCTTTACGCCGGGTATGGGCTGCAATTCATGTATTTTCAAAGACTACACCTCCCTTATATTTCTTCTACGGATACCAAGTGAGATACTGTTTTGATCATGCCCCTGATCTGAGGATTGTCGTCATGTTCCACGGAACTCCCGATTTTTCTCAAGCCAAGAGCTTTTACAGTCGCTTTCTGGTTCTCCAGGCATTTGTTCGTGCTCTTTACAAGAGTTATCTTCAGTTTTGTCATCGCAGCATCCCTCCTAACCCACTATCTCTTCCACGGTTTTCCCGCGAAGCCTTGCGACTTCCTCGGCCGTTTTAAGCTGCGAAAGGGCTCGCATCGTCGCATTCACCATGTTAATAGGGTTGTTGGACCCAAGCGATTTGGTCCTTATGTCACGCACGCCGGCCAGTTCAAGGACCGCCCTCACGGGACCGCCGGCAATAACGCCGGTACCGGGACCCGCCGGTTTTAAAAGTACCTTTCCGGCGCTGTATTCTCCTATTACTTCATGCGGGATAGTCGTATCGACAATCGGTACCTTTATCAGGTGCTTCTTTGCGTCATCTATTCCTTTTCTAATGGCGTCAGGTATTTCCGCGGCTTTCCCTATTCCGCTCCCGACGTAGCCATTTTCGTCCCCGACTACGACAAGAGCACTAAAACGGAAGTTCCTTCCGCCCTTTACCACCTTGGTAACACGTCCTATCTTGACAACTTTTTCTTTCAGGTCCAATGTTCCAGCATCAATACGCTGCAATTTCCATCCCTCCTATTCCTCAAAACTCAAGTCCGGCTTCCCTTGCGCCCTCGGCAAGTTCAAGAATCCTGCCGTGGTAGAGATAACCGCTCCT
The DNA here is from genome assembly GCA_050261495.1 of Bacillota bacterium. Taxonomy (GTDB): domain Bacteria; phylum Bacillota; class Clostridia; order Acetivibrionales; family DTU013; genus JBMNKL01. Next base: position 9,984 of record JBLNDI010000040.1, on the reverse strand, counting down.
GTCAAATACAACCTGCTTGATGCCTTTATCAAGTGCCCTTTGGCCGACCAACCTGCCGACTTCCCTGGCTGCTTCCTTATTGCCGCCGTACGCAAGCTTGCTTTTGACAGCTTCATCAAGCGTGGAGGCAGAAACAAGCGTATTGCCTGTCGTGTCGTCTATAACCTGCGCATATATATTCTTTAAGCTTCTGAAAACACTGAGCCTCGGGCGCTCTGGCGTGCCCCGGATTTTTTTGCGGACTCTTACATGCTTTCTCAGCCTGATTTCGTTTCTTATGGGCTTCTTTATCATATTCTCAGCTCCCTCCTGCAACTACTTGCTTTTCGCGCCGGCTTTGCCTTCCTTGCGCCTAATTACTTCAGTCTCGTACTTGATACCCTTGCCTTTATATACCTCGGGCTTTCTCTTCGCCCTGATTTTCGCGGCAATCTCACCAACAACCTGCTTATCGCAACCTTTTACTATAATCTTGTTGGGAGCGGGAACATCAATAGTAATACCCTCGGGCTCTTCCATTTCCACCGGGTGCGAATAACCGATGGTAAGAACCAGCTTCTTTCCCTGTTTTTGCGCCCTGTAGCCAACTCCGTTGATTTCAAGCGCTTTTTCAAAGCCTTTTGTAACGCCTACCACCATGTTGTTAACCAGCGTTCTGGTCAACCCGTGGAGAGACTTGTGGCTTTTTTCGTCCGAAGGCCGGTTTACAAGTATTACGTTACCTTCTTTCTTAATTATCATATCCTTGTGAAACTCTTTTGTCAAAATGCCTTTTGGCCCCTTCACGGTGACAACGCTGCCGTTTATATCGACATTTACACCGGCGGGTATTTCAATAGGCATCTTTCCTATCCTCGACATCTAAAGCTCCTCCTGTTCTTAAAATTATGAGCTTCTTCCAGCTCTTTTCAGAAATTTGGCGGCAACCGTCATTACCATATGAAAGCAAGCACTTCTCCGCCTACACCTTCCGCCCTTGCTTTCTTATCAGTCATAACGCCCTTGGAAGTGGAAATGATGGCAACACCCAGTCCACCAAGAACCTTGGGCAGTTCATCCTTGCTTGCATAAACCCTGAGGCCGGGTTTGCTGATCCTCTTGATGCCTGAAATCACATTCTGCTTATTCCCGGTATATTTCAAGGTAATCCTTATAAGACCCTGCTTGTTGTCGTCTATATATTCAACATTCTTTACATAGCCCTCGTCCATCAATATGCGGGCAATATCTTTCTTAATATTGGAAGCCGGGATGTCGACGGTTTCATGCTTTGCAGAACCGGCATTCCTGATCCTTGTCAGCATATCAGCGATTGCATCTGTAATTTGCATACGATAACCTCCTTCCAATATTTTCTACCAGCTTGCCTTCTTAACGCCCGGTATTTGCCCTTTATAAGCAAGAGACCTGAAACACAAGCGGCATATCCCGAATTTTCTCATGTATGCATGAGGCCGGCCGCAAAGCTTGCACCTGTTGTAAGCCCTGGTGCTGAATTTTGGACTCCTTTGCTGCTTAATTATCATTGATTTTTTTGCCACGCTTATCCTCCTTCCGAACCCTTTTGAATCGTGGACATTTTACCTCATTCACGCCTGGGCGAACGGCATTCCCAGGAGCTTCAGAAGCTCCCTGGCTTCCTCGTCCGTCTTGGCCGTTGTTACGAAAACGATATCCATTCCCCTTGCCTTGTCTACCTTGTCATAATCTATTTCAGGAAATATCAGTTGATCTTTTACACCCAGCGTATAATTTCCCCTGCCGTCAAAAGAATTCGCCGATACGCCCTTGAAGTCCCTTACACGGGGAAGTGCCGCGTTAAACAGCTTATCAACGAAATGGTACATCATTTCGCCGCGGAGTGTCACCTTGCAGCCTATGTTCATCCCCTGTCTTACTTTAAAATTCGCGATGGACTTTTTCGCTTTCGTTATAACCGGTCTCTGCCCTGTAATGGCAGCCAGGTCGTTTACTGCGGCATCCATGGCTTTCGGGTTATCCTTGGCGTCTCCTACTCCCATGTTCAGTACAACCTTTTCCAGCCTGGGTATCTGCATGGGGCTTTTATATTTAAACTTTGCCTGCATTGCCGGAATTACTTCATTGATATATTTATCTTTAAGTCTGGCCATTAAACCTCAAACCTCCTTTCAGGAAGAACAAGCTATTCTGCTTTTGATTCTTTCCGAGTGTCTATTATCTCTCCGCACCTCTTGCAAACGCGATTCTTCTGACCGTTTTCAAGTACCACATTTGCTATTTTTGTAGGCGCTTTGCACTTTCCGCAAACCAGCATTACTTTTGAACTGCTGATGGGGGATTCCTGGCGTATTATGCCGCCCTGCTGGTTTCGCCCCCTTGGCTTCTTATGCTTGATGCTTATATTTATACCTTCGACAATCACCGTCATGTCATCGGGATTTACGTCAAGCACCTTCCCTTTTTTGCCCTTATCCTTACCTGAAAGAACATATACCGTATCTCCCGTTTTTACATGCACTTTATTCGCCAATTCAAGCCGCCTCCTCCCTTATAAAACTTCCGGTGCAAGCGAGAGGATCTTCATGTACTCCTTGTCTCTCAGTTCTCTCGCAACAGGGCCAAATATTCGTGTTCCCCTGGGGTTTTTATCTTCCTTGATAATCACCGCGGCGTTTTCGTCAAACTTGATATATGAACCATCGGGCCTTCTTACGCCTTTCTTGGAACGCACGATGACACATCTCACTATCTCGCCTTTTTTGACAACTCCACCAGGTGTCGCATTTTTAACCGAAGCGACAACCACGTCGCCTATGTTGGCATATTTCCTCCGGGAACCGCCAAGAACCTTGATGACCATCATTTCCTTGGCACCGGTGTTATCCGCTGATTTTAGCATGGACTGGACCTGTATCACAACCAGTACCTCCTCCCATTTACTATTAGCATTTGCCTCTAGCGAGCCTTCTCAATGATCTCGACAAGCCGCCACCTTTTTTCCTTGCTAAGCGGACGGGTCTCCATCACTTTTACTTTATCGCCGACTTTGCATTCATTTTTTTCATCATGAGCCTTCAGCTTATAAGTCCTTTTGATGATCTTCTTGTACAAAGGGTGTTTTACGCTTGTTTCTATGGCAACGACAATTGTCTTGTCCATTTTGTCGCTGACTACCTTGCCTATCCTGGTTTTTCTCAACGCTCTCTCAGCCAAGAAGGATACCTCCTTTCACCAATCCTTTTCAAGCCTTTATTCCCTTGAGTTCTCTTTCTCTCATTATAGTTTTGATCCTGGCTATTGATCTTTTAACATCCTTCAGCTTCATCGGATTCTCAAGCTGGTTCGTCACAAGCTGAAAACGCAGTTTGAACAATTCCGCCTTGAGTTCGCCCAGTTCCTTCTGAAGCTCTTCCTGTGTCCTTTCCCTCAATTCACTGGCTTTCATTCGAGTCACCACCCATTTCATTATTGCGGGCTACAAATTTGCATTTTATCGGAAGCTTGTGCATAGCCAGCCTCATGGCCTCCCTTGCCGTCTCTTCCGCTACTCCCGCAATTTCAAATAATACTCTGCCGGGCTTGACAACCGCAACCCAGTATTCAGGCGAACCTTTACCGCTGCCCATGCGTGTCTCGGCAGGTTTCTTTGTTACCGGCTTGTCTGGGAATATTTTTATCCAAACCTGGCCGCCTCTCTTTACAAAACGGGTCATTGCAATCCTGGCCGCTTCAATCTGGTTGCTCGTGATCCATCCTGGTTCTGTTGCCTGCAAACCGTATTCGCCGTATGCCAGGAAGTTTCCCCTGGTAGCTGTACCTTTCATTCTTCCCCTATGCACTCTTCTGCGTTTTACCCTTTTAGGCATTAACATTATTGGTCGCCCCCTTCCGCTTTCTTTTCCTTCTTGGCGGCGGGCAGCACTTCGCCTTTATATATCCAGGTTTTTACACCAATTTTTCCATAAGTCGTGTTGGCTTCGGCAAAACCATAGTCTATATCGGCTCTTAAAGTTTGAAGCGGTATGGTGCCTTCATGGTAGTGCTCCGTCCTTGCAATCTCGGCTCCGCCAAGCCTACCGGAAACAGCTGTCTTAATACCCTTTGCGCCAAGTTTCATTGCCCTTGACATTGCCTGTTTCATTGCCCTTCTGAACGAAATCCTCTTCTCAAGCTGTGCGGCAATGTTCTCTGCTACCAGCTGCGCATCCATCTCGGGCGTCTTTATTTCCGTAATATTAACAAGGACGCTTTTGCCCGTAAGGTTTTCAATCTCTTTCCGGAGTTCTTCAATGCCGGCTCCTCCCTTGCCAATAACCAGGCCGGGCTTGGCCGTATGAACGTTGACCTTTATTTTATTTGCCGCCCTTTCAATTTCTATTCTTGATATACCTGAAACAAACAATTTCTCTTTTATATACTTCCTGATCTTATTGTCTTCAACCAGCAATTCGCCGAAGTTCTTATCACTGGCATACCACTTGGTATCCCAGTCTTTTATTATTCCTACTCTTAATCCATGTGGGTTTACCTTCTGGCCCATCATCAAACCTCCTTCTGAACATACTCCCGGCACCTTGTGCCGGTCGGCCCGCTGCCCGCCGCTACTTTACGGCTTGCCTCTCCTTTAATACCACCGTAATGTGGCTAGTCCTCTTCCTGATCCTGTATGCCCTGCCCCTTGCCCTCGGCATTATCCTTTTGAGCGTAGGACCTTGCGTTGCATATGCCTCGGCTACGACAAGCTCGTCTCTGTTGAGAGACTTGTTCGGATCATTCGTAGCATTGGCCTCAGCCGATTTCAGAAGCTTGTATATCAATTCGGAAGCGGCCTTGGGTGTATATCTTACTATTGCATATGCCTCGTCGATATGTTTGCCTTTTATAAGATCAAGCACAATTTTTACCTTCCTGGAAGATATCCTCGCATACCTAAGCTGCGCCCTGCCTTCATCCCTGCCGATTCCGAGCGCCTTTTTCTCTTTCTTGGTAAGCAATGCAGGCTTGCGGCATTTTCTCACCGTATTGCCATACTCCTCCAGGATCTGATCCTTTTCCTTGAGAAGCTCTTCTTTTGATCTAACCTTCTTTTCCAACTGGTAATCCTCCTTTCGGCATTAAGCTTGTCATTTCGAAATTTACCTGCCTCTCAGCTGTTCCAGCCGACTACTACTTGAGCGCAGTGGACTTTTCCGTATGATGGCCATGACCCCTGAACGTTCTTGTCGGCGCGAATTCCCCAAGCTTATGCCCTACCATGTCCTCCGTTATATATACAGGTACATGTTTCCTGCCGTCATGTATCGCAATAGTGTGCCCAACCATCTGGGGGAATATTGTTGACGCTCTTGACCAGCTTTTTATAACTCTCTTTTCGTTTGCCTTGTTCATATCCTCGATTTTCTTAAGGAGCTTCAAATCAACATATGGTCCCTTCTTTAGCGATCTGCTCATGTGATGCCAGTCCTCCTTTCCTTGCATCGGTATATCAACACGTTATTTCACATTCCTTCTCTTGACTATGAACTTGTCGGATTTGTTCTTTTTCTTCCTCGTCTTGTAACCAAGCGTGGGTTTGCCCCATGGAGTAACCGGACTCGGCATTCCTATAGGAGACTTGCCTTCGCCGCCGCCGTGAGGATGATCCACAGGATTCATCACAACACCGCGGACCGTAGGCCTGAATCCCATCCATCTCTTTCTGCCGGCCTTGCCGATTGAAATATTTTCGTGTTCAACATTGCTGACCTGGCCGATGGTTGCCTTGCACAATATGCTTATCATCCTGACTTCACCCGATGGAAGCCTTACCTGCGCGTAATCGCCTTCCTTTGCCATGAGCTGGGCGGCATTTCCGGCAGACCTGACAAGCTGCCCGCCTTTGCCGGGTTTCAGCTCTATATTGTGAATCATCGTACCCACCGGTATATTGCCCAGCGGAAGCGTGTTGCCCGGCTTAATATCCGCGTCGGCGCCCGATTCGACAATATCTCCGACATTCAAGCCTACAGGCGCCAGTATATACCTTTTTTCGCCGTCCACGTAATATAGAAGCGCGATATTCGCCGTCCTGTTCGGATCATATTCTATAGCGGCTACTCTTGCCTTTATGCCGTCCTTGTCCCTTTTAAAATCTATAATCCTGTATTTGCGTTTTGCTCCGCCGCCCCTGTGGCGCACGGTAATCCTTCCGTATGAATTTCTTCCGCCGGTCTTCTTTAATGTCTTTACGAGAGATTTTTCCGGTTCCGACTTGGTGATTTCCTCGAACGTGGAAACCGTCATAAACCTCCTGGCGGGAGAAGTAGGACTAAAATTTTTAACTGCCATTTCTTCTCACTCCTTATTTCAATAACTAGCACACCGTTTTTCAGCCGTCGGCACGGACATGTTTCCGCTTCCCGCTTAAGCCGCGTCCTGCCTTATTGTGTCACACCGTACTCTTCAATACTTGTTTTATACTTCTTCGTACCGACAACTTCCTTGCCGCCTTTCGCAAGGTAGGTTTCCGGCTTGGGGTCCAGGTCGATTTTAATAACGGCCTTTTTCCAGTCAGGCCTCGGACCGACGTGAACTCCCATCCTCTTAAGCTTTCCTTTATAATTCATTGTATTTACTTCCAGCACTTTTACCTGGAAAAGCTTTTCAGCGGCCTGCTTTATTTCAGTCTTTGTCGCCTTTCCGTCAACCACGAAGGTGTATTTGCCGTTTGCCACTTCAGTATTGCTTTTTTCTGTAATATAAGGCCTTATAATAATGCTTTCCGGACTTTTCACCTTGCATACACCTCCTCGACCTTTTCAACCGCGTCCTTGGTGATAATAAACTTATCATACTTGAGAATGTCAAATACATTAATGGTATTTACAAGCGCCGTCTTTACGCCCGGGATATTCCTTGCGGACTTTTCGACATTCTCATTTTTCCCTTCAAGAACGATCAATGCGCTTTTATCTACTTTTAATGCATCCAGTACGCCTGCCATTTGCTTGGTTTTGATATTGTCAAAATTCAACTGGTCCAGGACAAGAATATTGTTGTCGGCAACCTTGGATGAAAGCGCCGATTTCAGCGCAAGCCTTTTAAGTTTTTTAGGCAGCGTATATGAATAATCCCTGGGCTTGGGTCCAAACACTATGCCGCCCTTGATCCACTGCGCGGAACGGATGCTGCCTTGTCTCGCCCTGCCGGTGCCTTTCTGCCTCCAGGGCTTGATGCCTCCGCCGCTGACCTCGCTTTTGGTCTTCGTGGAATGCGTGCCTTGCCTCTTGTTTGCTAACTGGTTTTGTACGGCGATATACATGGCGTTCTCATTGACATCTATTCCGAATATATCGTCATTTAATTCAATCTGCCCGACTGTCTCGCCTTTCATGTTGTACACATCAACCTTTGGCATAATCGATTCTCCTCCCATCCTAATTACCTGCCGGATTTGACGGTTTCTCTCACGACGATAAGGCCGCCCTTCGGTCCGGGGACCGCCCCTTTAACCAGCAGCAGGTTCCTTTCGCCATCGACCTTGACAACATCCAAGTTTTGGACAGTAACCTTTTCCGCCCCCATATGACCCGGCAGCTTCTTTCCTTTAAAAACTCTGCCCGGGTTGGTGCCGGCGCCCATCGAACCAACTCTCCTGTGGTACATCGAACCGTGGCTTTCCGGCCCGCCGCTTTGTCCAAACCTTCTAATGGTTCCCTGGAAGCCTTTGCCCTTGGAAATGCCGCTGACATCGACCCTGTCTCCGACGCTGAACATATCCGTAACCTTGATATCCTGCCCGATCTCGTACTTGTCGACATTTTCCGTCCTAAATTCCCTGAGATATTTTTTCGGAGCTACCTTGATTTTCGCAAACAAACCCTTGTCCGGCCGGTTGAGCTTCCTCTCGGGAATATCTTCAAAACCCAGCTTTATAGCCTTGTAACCGTCATTCTCATATGTCTTTTTCTGTACAACGGCGCACGGACCCGCCTGAATAACAGTTACAGGTATTACAAGTCCGTTTTCATCAAATATTTGCGTCATTCCAACTTTTTTGCCAAGAATAAACTTATTCATTTACTTACCTCCTAAATATCATTGGTTCACAATCAATTGCGAACATGATCTCCCATCCGACCGCAAACATAAAACTATTTGCAGACTGCGGGCTTTTTACAACTTGATCTCAATGTCAACACCGGCCGGCAAATCAAGCCTCATTAACGCATCGACCGTTTTCGGCGTTGGCATCAGTATGTCGATCAGCCTCTTGTGAGTCCTCATTTCAAATTGCTCCCGTGCATCTTTATACTTATGAGGCGCCCTCAGTATTGTCACAATCTCCTTGTGTGTCGGGAGCGGCACCGGTCCTGAAACTTGAGCGCCGGTCCTCTTTGCCGTATCAACAATTTTTTCAGCCGACTGGTCAAGTACCTGGTGATCAAATGCTTTCAGCCTGATTCTGATTTTCTGGTTGTTTGCCATACAATAACCTCCTGTCATATGTCAGGGCGCTCTTTCCGAACAAGCGGCGCCGTTCCGCCCTTGTCCGGGGCCTGGCGCCCCGTCGTGATTACGTACAACAAGCATTTTATCTGTACACTATGCCGGGTGTTTCCTGTTTGGCTATTTTAAAAACCCAGGCTGTTTACATGGCCTTACGGCCTGTAAAACCTGGGCTGTACTTACAAACAAGCACATTCCTGTGCTCTCGCAAAATGTACAGTGACTTGTCGCCCGGTTTCATGAATCGGACATTCTCCGCGAAAGTTCCCTATTTCAAAGAATAGCAATCTTCCGCATCATCGTATGCCATGTCACAGCAAATGATATTTTACTACAAGGAAAAGAACAATGCAAGTACCCAAAAAAATTTTTTTACAGCGTTTGTATAATTATTTGTTTATTATTACATACAGTATTTTCTAGTACTCTTGACTTTGACTAACCGATTTACTACAATATCAATATTAATTAATGGATCGATAACGGTCAAGTAAAGCGCCGGGGCACTTGCTTTGGCGCTTTGCTTAAAAATGCCGGATTTTCTTAAAAATGTGGAAGGAGAAATTATTGTGGGTTTAAGGGAAGATGCAAACAAGATAATAGAGTCAGCCATCAATGCAGCACTGCCTCACAATGCCGTTAAGAGAGCATTGCAAAGCGAAGATTTTTCCATGTCCGGCGGGAAACTGCTGCTGGTATCCGTAGGCAAAGCAGCATGGTCCATGGCAAAGGCTGCGTGCGAAATCCTCGGCGACAGGATAAGCGACGGAGTGGTAATTACGAAATATGGCCATTCTCAAGGCAATTTACCGAATGTGCGCATCTTTGAAGCAGGTCATCCCATACCCGACGCCAACTCTTTCTCTGCGACCGAAGAGGCCATAAAGCTGGTTTCAGGGTTGAGCCCCGATGATAAAATCCTGTTTCTCGTTTCCGGCGGCGGCTCGGCTTTATTCGAAAAACCTTTGATTCCCGGAAACATGCTTGAAGATTTGACAAAAAAGCTTCTTGCCTGCGGTGCGGATATCGTGGAAATAAATACAATCCGCAAGCGCCTGTCGGCGGTGAAAGGCGGAAGGTTCGCAAAGCTGTGCGAACCGGCGCAGGTATTCTCGGTAGTATTGTCTGATATAATCGGCGACCCATTGGATATGATAGCTTCAGGACCCGCATATCCTGATGCGTCTACGTCGCAGCAAGCTTTTGCCATAATAGGCAAATATGCAATCTCGTTACCCGAAGAAATTATGGAGTTGCTTGGCAGGGAGACTCCATCTTCCCTGACAAACGTAAGGACGAAAATTACCGGGAGTGTTTCCCAGCTATGCATAGCTGCCGGGGAAACCTGCAAGGAACTCGGATATGAACCGACGATACTTACAACAAGCCTCAGGTGTCAGGCGCGGGAAGCGGGAAGTTTCATGGCTTCCATCGCCCGGTATTACAATTCTTCGGAGAAATCGCTGGCTTTTATAGCTGGCGGCGAAACAGTAGTACACCTGAAAGGCAAAGGCA
>JBLNDI010000039.1:0-16221 GCA_050261495.1 Bacillota bacterium | reverse complement strand
TGCCACTCCTTTCTACTATTTTCCCAAGTATGCTTTCCGTATGTCATCGTTATTCTTTAGTTCTTTGGACTTTCCGCTTGCAACGATCCGTCCGTTTTCAAGAATATATGTCATATCGGATATCGCCATTGCCTGTCCGGCATTTTGTTCTATGAGCAATATGGTAATTCCGGATTTATTGATATTTTTAATAATATCAAAGACCTGAGCGACAATAAGAGGAGCCAAACCCAGCGACGGTTCATCCATCATGAGTATTTCCGGCTCTGCCATTAATCCCCTTGCTATTGCAAGCATCTGCTGTTCACCCCCGGAAAGCGTGCCGGCCAGCTGATTGCGCCGCTCTCCCAATCTGGGAAATAATTCATACATCTGATCAAGCTTTGATCTGGCAACTTTCGCAGAAATCCTGCATCCCCCCATAATAAGGTTTTCCTTTACAGTAAGCCCGGGAAAGACGTGTCTCCCTTCCGGAATTTGTATTATGCCTTTCTTAACAACCTTATGCGGTACCTGCGGGAGGGGCTCATTATTTAATAAAATCTGACCGCTGCTTTTCTTTACCAACCCGGATATTGTATTTAGCAAAGTACTTTTCCCCGCCCCGTTAGATCCGACAATTGATACGATCGTACCTTTCTCTACCTTGAACGAAACATCCGTAATGGCGATAACGTGGTCATAATTCACAGCTAGATTTTTAATTTCCAGCACTATTTTCCCTCCTCGCCGATATAAGCCTTAATAACCTCAGGATTATTTACGATTTCCTCCGGTTTGCCATGCGCCAGCATATTGCCAAAATTGATTACATAGATATAATCAGACAATTCATTAATAACTTGCATTCGATGCTCGATTACCAAAATTCCACATTTATATTTGTTTCGTATATCCGAAACCAATTTGATAAAATCGGTTACCTCCATCGGATTCAGTCCTGCAGCCGGCTCATCCAACATCAGGAGCTGAGGTTCATTAATGATTGCCCTGGCGAGTTCTACCCGGCGCTGGAGACCGTACGGAAGGTTAGCCGGGTGTTCATTCCTATACTTGCTTAGTCCGATATACTCCAATACTGCAAGAGCTTTTTCGTGATTGATCTTTTCATTTCTTCGTTTCGTCGGAAGTGAAAGCATTGCGCTAAATATTGAATATCTTGTATTAGAATCAAGAGCCGTCATAACATTTTCCAGGACTGTAAGTCCGGTAAAAAGCCGGATATTCTGGAAAGTGCGAGATATTCCAAGTTTTGCTATCTCATGCTGGGGCATATATGCTATATTTCTTCCGTTATAAACGATTTCTCCCGAATCCGGTTTATAGATTCCTGAAATCAAGTTGAAAACCGTTGTTTTTCCAGCCCCGTTCGGACCGATAATGCTAACGATCTGGTTTTTATCAACCGTAAACGATACATCATTTACCGCCCTGACACCGCCGAAATTTTTAACCAAATTCTTTATTACCAGCAGCATTATCTCACCTCATTCCTACCGGCGCTTTTGTGAGAACACCCTTTGATTAACGAAACAGCCTTATTAAAGCCTCTTTTTATTGTCGGAATATCCCATTCCGTCTCGCCGAATAAGCCAAGTGGCCAGAAATTGACAATAATCAGTACAATCGTGCAATAAATGATTATCCTTAGTTCATTTGAAAATCGGAATATCTCGGGAATCATGCCAAGTAAAATTCCGGCGAAAATAGAACCGGTCAAGCTATTGACCCCGCCGAAAAATACCATGATAATCCACATCGAGGACTGATCCCACCCAAATGCTGCCGAATCAAGGTAAGTCGTCGTATGGACATACAAACAGCCGCCTAATGCTGAAATAGCACCGGCCAGGGTAAAAACCATGAGTTTTGTTTTTGCAACATTTATTCCCATTGAAGCTGCCGCAAGTTCATCCGCTTTAATGGCAATGCATGCCCGCCCGAACCTGGATTTTTTAAAATTCCATATGCCTGCGATAATCAGAACAAGAATAACGATTATCATAATTTTATTGGTATATTTCGGTATTGCGGTAAGCCCAAGCGCGCCCCCGGTTATGCTCGCCCAATTGTTTAGAATTGCAACCAGGGCTTCGCCAAATCCAAGGCTTACAATAGCAACGTAGTCACGGCGCAGCTTTACCGCGGGCAGGCCTATTACAAAGCCAAATAAGGCGCCCGTCAAAACTGAAACAGGTAGTGTGATTACCAGGGGTAGCCCCATGAATTTTGAAAGCATTGCCGAAGTGTAGCCTCCAACAGCCATGAATGCAGCCTGTCCCATTGAAAACATGCCGGTTAAACCTGTTAATACATATACGCCAAGCATACCTATCAACAAGATTAAAACATTATTGATAAGATAGGAAAGCATATAAGCGATATATGAGTTCATTTTTATCCTCCTTATCCTTTAAGCCTTTTGACCGGCAAAAATGCCCGACAGGCCCTGAGGTCTTAAAGATAGAAACAAAATCATGAATAAGAAAGTGCCCACCGGCGCAAGTGCGGCTCCTATCAAGGCAGTCAGCAATGTTTCAACAACGCCCAGAATAATTGCGGCATACAATGCTCCGTTCAAGCTGCCCAAGCCGCCGATTACACAGACCATGAAACCTTTTACAGTATACATGCTGCCCAATTGCGGCGATAAAATAGTGCGAATGCCAACAAATACACCAGCGATTCCCGCAAGCGCGCCTGCAACAAAAAAGGTAGTTAAAACGACAAGATTTACATTGATCCCCATAAGGCTGGTAGTCCTTGCATCCATTGACAACGCCCTTATTCCTATCCCCAGCCTGGTCTTGTAAAGGACCAATATCAGCAAGCCAATGCACAAGCTTGCTATTGCCAACATAACAATATCAGCCACATCGACGCTAAGATTGCCGATATTAATATACCTGATTGTTTTGAAGAAATTGGGATAAGAGTAAAATATGCCGCTAAACCTTATGGAAATTATATTCTGCAGGAGCATACCCATTGTGATTGATGATACAAAATAAAGCAACACCTGTTTTGAGCTCTTGCGCAATTTGTGAAAACTTATCAGTTCCACCCCGATATTGATTATTCCACCGGATAACGCCGCCAAAAGCAGAATCAACCAGAGATTGGCTCCTAAAATTTTGGTAAAAAGCATTCCGATATATGCGCTGCATACCATAGTGCCGCCATGTGCAAAATTTGAAAATTTCAGTATGCTGAAAATTAATGCCCAGCCGACGGCTATGATTGCGTATACTGCGCCATTTGAAAATCCGTTGATTAACAATTGGATATAATAATTCATAAAACAATTTCTCCTTTTACAAGTACAGGCTCTTTACCAAGGCAAAGAGCCTGTACCTTTAGCCTCTTACCACTACTATCTCCAATTATTTCTAATATTTCGGCACATACCACTCTACCATCTTGTATTCTCCATTATCTATATTGTAAATGCACATCTGCAAGCCGAGAGGCATGTGAGTTTTAGGATCCATCGTAAAGTTGTCGGTAATGACTGTATCCACATCCTTTATCGTTTCAAGCGCGTCGCGTATCGCTTTACGATCCAAGCTTCCCGCCTTTTTTATCGCAGCTACGGCTATCAGAACCTGGTCATAACCAAGTGCTGTTTTTACCGTTGCTTCTTCGCCATACTTTTCTCTGCATTTTTTGTCAAGCTCGACGTATTCCGGGTCATCATAATCTACATTCGACGCAAAGTAAATATTAGAAGCCATTGCCGGGTCGGACACCAACGATGCAAAAGGAGAAGAGTAATCAAGGCTTCCTGTTGCCGGAATGTCTATGCCAAGCTGGTATATCTGGCTTGTAGAAATAACCAGGGGCTGTGTGGGATTGGCATTGAAAATGAAATCACATCCACTGTTCTTAAGGTTGGTCAATTGTGTCTTCATATCCATATCTGCTTGTTTGTTGTATTCAATAGCGGTTATTTCAATCCCATTCTTTTTACAATAATCGATAAATGCATTCGCCTGGGTCGAACAGTAGCTGTGGTCCTGTGCTATCAAAAATCCAACCTTTTTTAATCCAAGCTTGTCAACCATGTATGCACCGGCAATGATAGCGCTCTGGTGGGAAGAAGGCTGCATTAGGAACATGTAAGGATTTAGACTGTCAAGATTTTCACCAAGCATGCATCTTGGATCACCAAATTGCCCCAGGAAACTTATTCCATATTCCGTTGTATAAGGTGCAGTTGCAAGGCCGACATTGGAAAGCGACGGTCCAAGCACCAAGACCGCATTATCCACCTCCGCCAGCCGTTTGAGAGCACTAATACCTTCATTTGGATCGCTCTTGCAGTCATACGTTATAAGCTCAAGGGTATATGTCGTATCCCCGATGGTAACGCCACCAGCATCATTTATATCCTTGACTGCAAGTTCATGGCCGTGTACACTGGCATTACCCAAAACAGAACCGCTTCCGGATGTATCATGGATTGCGCCGATCTTAATTACACCTGTTTTTTTACCACTAGCTTCATTGGTTTTTTCAACTTCCGTGCCTTCCTTTTTTGCAGTATTTTCTGTCGCATTCGTGGCAGGCTGCTCTGTTTTGTCTCCTTTTTGAGCACAGGCTCCAAACATAGCAACAAGCATGACTACCACAAGAATAATGCCAATTGCTTTTTTCATATTCATTCATCTCTCCTCCTTGTATAGCTTGATTTATACACAACGCGTCGGCGTTCGTGTCTTGATGAGCATTACACCTAATTATCCGAATTGCTTCAGATGCAAATCAAAGAACTCCTGGTTGAATAAAAGATTAATTTGAATAACAAGTATTAATTGAGTATTGCTAATGTAATCTATTACATTTAATTTTACAACTATTTAGATTATATTCAATTATTAAAATTCTACAAATATTATTAATTTTATTGTGCAATTTGCATAATATACTTAATGTAATATACTATTAAATTACATAAATGCTATAATTATTCTCTAATAAATATAAGTTGTTTTGGTCGAATTGTTATTGATAGTTATGAAATTGTTTACAGTACCTTATTAAGACCAGCTTATTTGAATAGTTTCATGCTTTGTTTTGCTTCCATAAGGAAATTGGAATGAGTTCCGGCTTTCTCCGGGGGTAAACATGTAAAATCCATTACATTTTTTTAGCTTTAGGAAAATCTTTGCTTCCTTCCGATATGCTGCGGCATTTATCTTTTTTATGTTGTCTTTCTTGTTGAGCCGCGGATAATTAGTTTATGTGCCATAATAATACCTTTGTAAGCCCTTGTTTTATCTTTTATCTGTTCTATCAGCAAGTCGGCGGCAGCTTGACCGATTTCAAACCTCGGCTGAGCCACAGTAGTAATATCCGGAATTGTAACCTCGGATATTACGGTATTGTCAAATCCAACCACATCAACATCTACTCCGGGAGTGTATCCGTTTTCAACAAGGTATTTGATTACACCCGCCGCCCTCTCGTCTGACAATGCAAGTATTGCAGTTGGAGGTTCTTTAAGAGACATTAATTTGCCGGCATTTTCATACGCTGATTTATAGTCATAATCACATATAACACGGTATTCTTCCCTAAAAGGAATTTTAAAATATTCCAAGGCATCAAGATACCCGTTTTCACGTTCCCGTTCATAAATCCGTTCGGGATAATTGCCGTTCATAATGGCAATTTTTTTATGTCCGAGTTCTACCAGATATTTTACTGTATCATAGGTTGCTTTCTCGTTGTCAATGCATACATAACTTGCACTAATATCGGGTCCACCACGCCAGCAGCATGCCACAAACGGATATTTTTCCGCAATTTCATTTATCTCGGAATGGCTTATTGTCGGAATAAAACTTGCCACTCCATCAACCTGTCTCGTAAAAAGCAATTCATAATATTGTTTTTCAATTTCAGGGTCCCGATGAGTTACTGCAAGTAAAACTCCATAATTCTCCGACGACGCTCGTTGGTCAAATCCGACTACAATTTCGGAGTAAAATGGATTACTAATCGTCGGCAGCATTACTAACAATTTTCTGCTATGCCCTTTACGAAGGCTTCTTCCGACATAATTCGGCTTATAGCCAGTCTCCTCAATAACTCTCAGTACTTTTTGCCTGGTTTTCTCTGCGACCGATTCATCATTATTCAAGACCCTTGATACAGTCGCAACTGATGCTCCGGCAAGCTTCGCAATATCCTTGATATTCACTTGGCTTCCTCCCATTCTTCAGGCAGTTGCTAAATTCTATTATTCACAAAATAGAATTATTGGGATGTGTAATCAATTACTTTCAGATAATTCTATACAATATTCTGAATGCTGTCAATATCCCGCTTTATTTCAGTCTCTTGATTTGATTACTAAAAGATATCCTTCCCTGACGTCAATCTGGGCTTTCGGCTCCGTAATTATATTGCTGACGCCCCAGGTTGAGCCTGTCTTCAGCGTGGCGTTTACGAGAGGATAATAAAACCCCTTGATTGTCACACCCACGGCGTCTCCAGCAAAAGGCAGCAGCGTGACAAAAGGCCATTCGTCACGCTCCAGTTCCAGGCATTCCTTTACAAGCCGGATCTCGTTCTTTTCATTGGCCAGCAGTCCTTCGACGTTTTGATCCGTGATCTTTTTCAACAGGAATATATTTGAAATGGAATGGTCCAGCCGCGAACCTATCGCTCCAAGAAGGATAATTCTTTTGCATCCCCTGGACAGCGCTATTTCGACTGCCAGCTCGCTGTCGGTCATATCCTTCTCCGCCGGGAACCTGGCTATCTCAGCCCCGGCTTTCACCATATCGTTGTAATCCTTGGAAAGAATAGAATCGAAGTCCCCAACCAGGATATCGGGAGTAACCTGCAGCCTTTCGCAGTGACGCGCGCCGCTGTCCGCGGAAATGACCAGGCTTGCTTCCGCAAGGTACATGGATATGTATTCATAATCAGTTATTTCACCACCGCATATTATAACGCATGTCATACACAACCCCCGCAGGCTTTCTGCCTGAGTTGGCTTATGATTTCCTCGGCATCCGGCGCGCCGAATACGGTTGTCCCGGCAACAATAACGTTGGCGCCGGCCTCGGTAACCCTGTATATATTGTCAAGACCGATGCCGCCGTCAACCTCAATATCAAACGCCGCACGCCGCCGGCGGGCCATATTCTTTAGCTCGCGTATCTTTTCGGTCATGCCTTCTATATATTTCTGGCCCCCGAAGCCTGGGTTTACGGTCATCAACAGGACCATGTCAACATCATCCAGCAACATGTCAAGCGTGTTGAGAGGAGTGGCGGGATTCAAAACCACTGACGCCTTGACATTCCGCTCTTTTATCCTCTGCAGCGTCCTGTTTAAATGGGGATTGTTTTCAACATGCACGGAAATAATATCCGCGCCCGCGTCAATAAAATCGTCGATAAAAAGATCGGGATTTTCAATCATCAGGTGCACATCAAACGGCAGCCTTGTAACTTTTCTCAGGTACTTCACCACCGACGGGCCGATTGTTATATTCGGAACGAAATGGCCGTCCATTACATCGATATGTATCATGTCCGCGCCGGCTTTCTCGACCCTCCGTATTTCTTCCCCCAATTTCGAAAAATCAGCCGAAAGTATTGATGGAGCTATTTTAATCATGTCTTTTTCCTCATTCCTTTTCTGTATTTCATTTCGTCCTTCTGCTTCAATATGGAGTAAAGCTCGGTATATCTTGCATATCTTTCGCTGCTTGCCTGTTTGTTGTCGACCGCCGTTTTCACACTGCAGCCAGGCTCGCTGATATGGCTGCACCCGGCATAACGGCACTTTTCTATGTGTTCCCTGAACTCCGGGTAATAATACTGGAGCTCCTCATAAGTAACATCGGAGAGCTCAAACAAGCTGAAACCAGGGGTGTCGGCGACAAACCCGCCGTCCGCCAGGCTAATTAGTTCCGCATGCCTGGTGGTGTGCCTTCCTCTTTCAATTTTACGGCTTATCTCGCCAGTCTCCATCACCATGGTATTCAATATCCTGTTAAGCAAAGTTGATTTCCCGACGCCGGACTGCCCTGCGAAAACCGATATGTGCCCGGTCAAAACCTCCCTCAGTTCGTCAAAGCCGGTGTTGTTTACCGAACTGGTGCCAATCACCCTGTAACCTGCCCTGATATATGGCCCACCTATTATCTCCATCGCGTTTCCATCGTCCAGGTCGGTCTTGTTGATGCAAATCACGGCGCTTATTTCTTTCTTTCCCGCTGTAACCAGCATTTTATCCAACAGCAGCATGTCAGGCTGCGGTGATTTTACCGCGATAACTGCGATTAACCGATCAATATTGGCTATGGCCGGCCTTTCGAGAACCGAGCTTCTTGCCTGTATCGTTTCAATGTTTCCTTTCTTCCTTGAGCTGTCGGTAACCGAAAACGAAACTCTATCCCCGACCAGCGGAGTTAATTCGTCTTTCCGGAATATTCCCCTTGCCTTGCATTCATATATGCCGTCATCATCTGATAAAACGTAGTAAAATCCACCTATTCCTTTTATTATTGTGCCTGACGGCAATATTCAAGACCTCCTCCTGTATTAATTGATATCGCTTTCCTGGGCCAGCAATCCGTCCAGCTTGACAATAACATGGGTCGTGCCGCGTTCTGCCAGCGTAATCTCGATGCTGAACGGAAAGTCCTTCTTTGCTACCAGGCTGTTAAATTCCACTTTCGTTTTATTGGTATCGGAAGGCGTCGTTTCGACGTACACCATCACTTCATCGCCGTATTCTATATATGGGTTCAAAGAAATAGTAATAAGCTTGGTTCTCTTTCTCGGAGGCTCCTGGTTCCCCTGTCCGTCCCCCGGTTTTTGCCCGGTATTCCCGCCCTGGGAATCTCCCGGCCCCTGGCCGCTACTGCCTCCCAGGGGGTCTCCCGGTTGACCGGGCAAGGTTTCGCCTTCGATTTCAAACTCCAACTCCACCGGGGTTTCTTCATCCACTTCTTCACCCGGCAAAGGATACTGTCTAATTATCTTCGCCACGTCGCTTACCACATCGGCAGGAAAGATATTCCCTATTTTAAGCTTGCTTTCCAGTATACGCTTCTCGGCTTCCTTCCTCGTAAGACCAATCAGGCTCGGGACTACAACCTTCTCCAGTTCCGGTCCCAGGCTGACATATACGGCTACCGTTTCACCGGGTCTTACTTTTTCAAACGCTGCGGGTTCTGTCCTGATGATAAGGCCTGTACCAACGGTTTCGCTGTGTTCGCTGAACTCTTTAACCTCAAGGCCATGATCTTTTATAATCTGTTCTCCCACCCGTGACTCTTCTCCCATTACGTCGGGCACCTGCACGAGTTCGATGCCGTCGCTGACGACAAACTTGATGGAGCTGCCGGGCTTCAGCGTGTTTCCTGCGGCTACGCTTTGCGATATTATTATATCCTGGCCGACCGTGTCGCTGTAAATACGTTCATCTATGGCTTCAATATCGTATTTTTTCAATTCCTCTCTCACGTCGAAAAAATTCCTGTTTATAAAGTTCTCCACCACGTAAACGTCGGTATCATCCGGCAAAATAGCGGGGATTACTATCCTGAATCCTATATAAAATATAACAGCAGCTATGATCAGGCCTGCAGCAATACCAAGCCACACGCTTAACCTGTCTTTCTTTTTATTACTGCCCATGAGATCGTCACTGTCCTTTGAAATTTCCTCATTCTTGATTTCCTCGTCTTCTTCGTCTCTTAGAATCTCAATTTCCTTTCCTACAGCTTTCATTTTCTTTGTCGGAAGATCTTCCACGGCATTGCTTCCGGCTATTTTCGCATTCGGTTCATGCAGCACCGTCTGCAGGTCGTTCAACATGTCCGAGGCGCTCTGGTAGCGAAGATTCTGGTCTTTCTTCATTGCCTTGACGATAATGTCGTTTATGCCTTTCGGGATGGACGAATTAATGTTGGACGGCTTCTCAGCCCTTTCCTGTATATGTTTCAAGGCAACTGCGACGGGACTTTCCCCGTCAAAGGGGACCCTGCCTGTGACCATTTCATAAATAGTTATTCCCAGAGAATAAAGGTCGGACTTTTCATCCGTGAATCCGCCTCTTGCCTGCTCGGGTGAAAAATAATGAACGGAGCCGATTGTGCTTCCAACCATTGTTATGGTGGCGGATGTCACAGCCCTTGCTATTCCGAAATCGGTTACCTTTGCAATGCCTTCATCCGTTATAAGAATATTGTGGGGCTTAATATCGCGATGCACGATATGGTTCTTGTGCGCATGCTCTATGGCCGAACAAATCTGTATCGCTATGCCTGCGGCTTCCCTCCATGGCAGGGCGCCTTTTTGGGAGATATATTCCTTCAGCGTTATACCGTCAATGTACTCCATGACGATGTATTGGACACCATCCTGTTTTCCGACATCATAAATTGAAACGATATTCGGATGGTTCAGGCTGGCCGCCGCCTGCGCCTCCACACGGAACCGCTTTACAAACTCTTCATCGTCAGTAAATTCGCTGCGCAGGATCTTAATAGCCACATAACGGTTCAGCAAAAGATCCTTTGCCTTATAAACAATGGCCATGCCGCCGCTGCCTATTCTTTCAATCAACTGGTATCTATTTCCAAGCAATTTACCTTCCATAAAGAGCACCTTCACTCACATTTAATAACAATAACTGTTATGTTGTCCTCGCCGCCCTTGCTTTTGGCAATATCGACAAGCTTTTCGCACGCTTCGTCCGGTTCATTGTTTGCGATTACATCAAGTATCTCGTATTCTTCAAGCTTGTTTGTAAGACCGTCCGTACAAAGGACGAATATGTCCCCTTCTTCATAATCAAAGCTCATGATGCCCACATCAAGCGCGGACGAAGTGCCGATTGCCCGGGTGATTACATGCTTGTTGGGATGCATCTTCGCCTCTTCTATTGTAAGAGTGCCATTTTTAACCAACTCGCTTATGTATGAGTGGTCCTCCGTCAGCTGCCGTATATTGCCTTCGCGGACAAGGTAAAGCCTGCTGTCTCCCACATGGGCCACTGTGACCTTGTTGCCGTAAATCACGGCCATCGTCAGCGTTGTTCCCATGCCGCTGGTTCCCGGCTGCTCCAGTGATGCTTCGAAAACAGCCTTGTTTGCGCCTATCACTATCTCTCTGAACGCTTCTTCCACATCTTCCGGAGATCCCAGGCTAAAGCCGCCCCGCTCGACTGTGTTTTTTATGTATTCGACAGTCATCTTGCTGGCAACTTCGCCGCAATTATGACCGCCCATACCGTCGGCGACAATAAAAACAAATGGAGTCCCGGAAGAACCGCTTATTATTCTGTAGCTATCTTCATTTAGTTCTCTGACCAATCCCCTGTCAGACCTGGCGGCAAACTTCAAAATATCAGCATCCTTTTAGTGGAATTAGGAATATTCGTACATTTCGCTTCTCCTGAGTTGTCCGCAGGCGGCTTCTATATCGGACCCCAGTTCTCGCCTGACTGTTGTCTCAATACCGCTGTTCACCAGCAGCCGTTGAAAATTCTCGATACTTTCGCGGCTGCTTTTTCGATAACCCGTACCTTGCACACTGTTGACCGGGATCAGGTTCACATGGCACAGCAGGCCTTTCAGACGGGACGCAAGCTCCACGGCATTCTCCGGTGAATCGTTGATCCCATCTATCAGCGCATATTCAAATGTGACCCTTCTTCCCGTTTTCTCTGTATATATCTTACATGCTTCAATGATTTTGTCAATAGAGTACTTCCTGCCAGACGGCATGATTAGCGACCTTATACGGTCATTGGGTGCATGCAGTGAAATCGCGAGGTTCACCTGCAGTTTTTCCTCCGAAAACTTAAGTATATAGGGCACAATGCCGCAAGTAGACACCGTTAGATGCCTGTACCCCATATTCATACCCTCGGGCGCATGAACAAGCCTTAAAAACTTCATAACGTTGTCGTAATTGTCAAAAGGCTCCCCAATGCCCATTATAACCACATTTCCAATTTTTACTCCGCTGTCCTTCTGCATCATTGTGACCTGCTCCAGCATTTCTCCGGCGGTCAGGTTCCTCCTGAAGCCTGCAATTGCAGACGCGCAAAACCTGCATCCCATTTTGCAGCCCACCTGCGACGAGATGCAAGCCGTGTAGCCGTATTGATACTTCATCAGGACGCTTTCGATGATATTGCCGTCGGCAAGCCCGAACAGGTACTTCACGGTGCCGTCATACTTCGACTCCTGTTTTTTCTTAATATATAGACCCGACAAGACGGAAATATGTTTCAAATCCTGTCTCAATTTCTTCGACAGGTCCGTCATTTCGTCAAAATCGGCCGCTCCCCTGGCGATCCAGGCAAATATCTGCCTTGCCCTGTATTTTTGCTCTCCCATTCCTTGCAGGAACTCCTCCAGTTCCTTTATATCCATGTCGGGAAGATATTTCTTTTCCATGGCTTCTCCTTTAGCTTTTTTGCATTCCTGATTCAAGCCCATTACGTCCCGCCGCCTGCCGCGTCCCATCGGCCCGCCGTGTCCTACAAGCCTGCCGCGTCTCACCGGCTTGCCGTGTCCCGCAAGCCTGCTGCGTCTCACCGGCCTGCCTTCGCCTTGTCTCCCTTGTCCCTTTTATCTACTTCTTCCCCGGGACCAGCCGCCTGTTTCATTTTGCGTTTGAGGCCGTTCCTGTCCTTCTCAGCCGTGCTATAAAAAACCCGTCGATGCTGTCGCGGTTAGGGTAAATTTGCACCATGGGCCCTTTTGCATGGATTGCTATCCCGGCAGGCAAGTACGGCTCAATATCGTCCCCGGTAAAATCCGGGTTGCTCTCCAAAAAGTCCAGGACAATTTCTTCATTTTCCCGGGGCAATACCGTGCAAGTACTATATACAAGCACCCCGCCCGGCTTTACGCTTTCCGAAACAGCCCTGATCATCTTTTTTTGCAGAGCGGAAATGCTGTCAATATCTTCCGTCTCTTTTGCCCACTTGATATCGGGTTTCCTCCTGGTAATTCCCAAGCCGGTGCACGGCGCATCCAGCAGCACCCTGTCAAAAGCCTTTTCATACCGTGCATCATGCACGGATGCATCGCGGATTTCGGTTTTTATTATATCTATTCCAAGCCTTGAAGCCGCTTCATCCACGAGCCTCAGCTTGTGCCGGTGAATATCCCCTGCTATAATTATTCCCTTGTTTTTCATAAGCTGTGCAATATGCGTCGCCTTGCCGCCGGGCGCGCTGCAGGCGTCAAGCACGGTCTCCCCCGGCATGGGCGCAAGCACCCTCGCCGCAAGCATCGAACTTTCGTCCTGGACCTGGAACAGTCCTTCCTTGAAAGCTTTCAAACCAGCCACCGAGACGCGGCTTTTAATAATAACCGCTTCAGCGGCGTATTTCCCTGGAACGGCTTCGACGCCTTCTTCATTTAATTTTTCAATAAGCCCGGAGGCGGTTATACGCAGCGTGTTCGCCCTGACAGTCATTTCGGGGGTGTCATTTCCGGCGTCAAGCAAGCTTTCGGCAAACTCAGGGCCGAAAAGCCTTATATACATGTCGGCTAGCCACCTGGGATAGGAATACTTTACAGACAGGTATTCCGTAAAATCCTCTTCCTTCGATGGCAAAGCCGCGTCCGCGCCGTTCCTGGCAATGTTTCTCAAAACTGCGTTGACAAAACCTGCAGAAGCCTTGTGACCGTATCTGCCTGCAAGCCTGACGCTTTCATTGCATGCGGCCGGGGCAGGCACCCTGGTCATGTAAAGCAGTTGGTAAACGCCCATCCTAAGGATGTTCATAATCCAAGGCGAAAGCTTTTTAATTCTTATGCTGGAATAATGGGCGATTACCCTGTCAAGCGCCAGTTTCCACTTGACCGTGCCATAAACAATTTCGGTAATGAAAGCCCTGTCGGTATCGCTGAATCCGCCGGCTGCCAAATGCCTGTTCAGCGCTATATTTGAATACGCGCTTTGTTCATTTATCTCGTATAGTATTTTCAGAGCCGTCTCCCTTGCCTTGTCCAGCGTCAAAACCCGCCCTTCTTCTTATCCTGGAATCTTACCCTAAAATGCTCTCAAGCTTGTCCCTCAGCAAACCGACGTCCACCGTGGTATTTTCACAAGGCCCGTTCGGCCTTTTGTTTAAAACACCTACCACCGGAATGCTGGTTACATCCAATATGCCAATTGATAGATCGCGTTCGCATGCTACCGAGAGCACGATCTCAGGTTTTTCCCTGTCAATGGCGGAGCGCGCCGCAGTTCCTCCCGTAACCACGACCGCCTTCACTCCCTTCTCTTCCGCCATATCCCTTATCGTACCGATGGTGCACCTGCCACAGTTCATGCAATTCTTAATATCCCCGGTAATTTTCAGCCCGCACCTGGAATCCTGCAGACAGTGGGGCAGCAAGATGAGTACCTTGTCGGGGCTTTTCCTGATATTCCCCGACTGGACGCACAAATTGTTGATATCGATAAAAAGGCTCCTTATCCCATCCTTGTCCTTTTTCGCAATTCCTGCCGCAAAAAGTGCAAACGGCAATACCAGTTTCATCCCGATTTTTACGGGAAGCAGCATCCCGCGGTGTATCCTTTTTGTAATGACCGTCGCGAGAACCGCAACCATGGCAGCTAAAATGACAACCATGGCAATTATCAATATTATTAGCAAGGCAAAAACAATTCTGTTGTAGACATCAATGGAGAAAATACTGTATATATACGAAAGCAGCGCCGCAAGCAAGCCTACAGCCAGGAGAAGAATGAAAGAGCAGCCGATGAAATTTACAAGCCTTTTATCCAAGCACTTCACCTTCGTCCATATTATGCCCGCATTCGGAAACGCTCATCCACCTGCAATTTTCAAATTGCAACTCGCTGATTTTGAGACAGCCGTTGCCGGTTGAAACAATCATATCCTGCCCGGATATTTTCAGTATCGTTCCGGGCGCCGGCGCACTCTCCCCGGCCATGCCAGGCGCCTGTGCATCCTCCCGGGCCGTGCCAGGTTCCCGCGCGCTCCCGGGGCATTCGCTTAGAACGGCGGTTTTCTTTATCTTCATCCTTTTTCCCTTGTAGAAAGTATACGCGCCCGGCCATGGATCGGTCCCCCTAACCAGGTTGTGTATTTCATGCGCGCTTTTACTCCAGTCTATCAACCCTATTTCTTTTTTCATCATGGGAACATATACAGCCTCCGCATGATTCTGCGGAATCCTGGTCAGCGTGCCGTTTTCCAGCCGCCTCAATGTTTCAATCAGCACCTTGGCGCCAAGGTCCCTCAGTCTGTCAAAAAGCTCGCCGCTGGTCATATCGGGCGATATGGGAATTTCCTCTGCCAACAATATATCCCCGGTATCCATGCCTTCATCCATGAGCATTGCCGTAATCCCTGTCTTTTCATCGCCATTTATGATGGCCCACTGTATTGGCGCCGCTCCCCTGTATTTCGGCAAAAGGGAGGCATGTATGTTTATGCAGCCGTGCTTCGGTATGTCCAGCACGTCCTTTATCAGAATTCTCCCATAGGCGACAACCACAATCAGGTCAGGCGCAAGTTCCCTGATGGATTCAACAAATTCCCTCGTTTTCACTTTCTCAGGCTGCATTATTGTTTTTATGCCATGCTTAAGCGCCGCTTCCTTGACAGGCGGAGGCACAAGGCGGCTGTGGCTCCTGCCGACAGGCTTATCGGGCTGCGTAACGACTCCAATAACTTCATACCCGTTATTGACGAGCGCATCTAGGCATGGTACGGCAAAATCAGGCGTACCCATGAAAACTATTCTCATTATATGCTCATTTCACTCCCTCTATTTCTTCCTTGTCAAGGAAACGCACCACCTTGTCCTTGAAAAGAACGCCGTCCAGGTGGTCTATTTCGTGACAAAGCGCCTGCGCCAGGAGGCCTTCTCCCTCGATCATGATTTTCTCGCCGTCCGGGTTGAGGGCTTCAACTGTCACATTCTGCGGACGGTCCACTTCTCCCCATACCCCTGGTATGCTCAGGCATCCCTCTACCACCCGCTGCTGCCCGGAACAACTCTTGATCACCGGGTTGATAAGCTTGATCAGCCCTTCGCCGACGTCAATAACAACGAGCCGCTTCAGAACGCCCACCTGCGGTGCGGCAAGGCCCGCGCCATTCGCCTTGTACATAGTTTCAGCCATATCATCAAGCAGCACGCGTATTTTATCGGTAATTACATCTACTTCCCTTGATTTTTTCCTGAGAATC
>JBLNDI010000038.1:0-61268 GCA_050261495.1 Bacillota bacterium | reverse complement strand
GTCAAGCAGGAGGTCTATTGCCTGCGGGTCCTGTGTCCTGGAAAAAACATCACGTACCTCTTCGATGGTTTGAACCATCAAATCCGTCAATCCCTCGTAATTTCGCTCCCGGATCATCCGCGTGAGGTTCTCCTTCGTGATCGTGCCCGTGTCCGAAAGGATAGGCGGTGGTTCCGCGCCGGAAAACTCGGCTTTCAACAAGACCTTGATATTAAAATAGTCATGCTTTCTCTGAAAAGCCTTCACCACCTCGGCCTGCGGGATTATCTCGACAAGCAGCGCGTACGTTTTCTTCATTTCTTCGGTCAGCAGTCTTTCAAAAGCAAAAACACCTGACGCGCTACCGCCTCCGTAGCCATAACCGTAATCAGTCAATATCCTGAAAGCTTCTTCCGCGTTATTGGCTTCCAGCATCCTGTCATAATGGCCGGGTCCGAACAATTTCGGCTCTATTGCACGTATACGGCCGGAAGCATATGCATAATCCCCTTCTCTTACTTTTATCATCATCATCCCTCAACCAGTAAATAGCCCTTAAGCCGCCGGACAATTAACCGTCGTTCCTGCTTAAGTACCGGACAATTAACTGCCGTTCCCTCTTAAGCCGCCGAACAGGCAATTGCCGTTTTCCGCTCAGTCGCCGAACAGTATCTTCACTACTTCCTGTTCAAGTTCCGGACGGATAACGCCGAATAATATCTCAAAAGTACTATTGATTTCCATATCGCCATATTTCAATATGAACCCGCCGGCTGTCCGGACGGTTTTCGCAGACAGCGACAGCTTGCCGCTTTTACCCGAATTTTCAAGCCGCCGGTTGATATTCTCGATAAACCCGGCGTCCATCCGTTTTGCGTCCTTCTCCGACAGGAGAATTTCACCTTCACCGGTTATAGCCGATTTTACCGTCATATCTTCAATAAGCCGCTGGTATTCGTTGTCCGGAAGAGCGCAAAGCTTCTCCATGGCCGTTTTGAAAGCCAGCGAGATCATATCCTGCTTTGCCCCGAGGATACTTTTACGTCCCTCAAGCTCGGCAACGGCAAGCATTCGCTTGTACAGATCCATTCCGTCGGATTCGGCTTTTTTCAGGATTTCGGCTTCTTTCAGCGCCGCCTCGCGCTTCGCCTGGTCTATGATATCCCCAGCCTCGGCCTTTGCCTGCTCCTCGGTTTGCAAAGCCTTGGCTTTGGCGTCCTCCATGATTTTCGATTTTATTTTATCCGTTCCGGTCATTGGAATACTCCTTTTACCCGTAATACCATCATCATGCCTGTCTTTATCCGATTATCAAAATGGAAACGACAAGGCTTAAAATAGCGAACATTTCAACCATGATAGCCAGCGTAATAGCTTGTCCGGTTGCTTTAGGCTGCTTTGAAACCATCTGTATGCCGGCCGTTGCAACCTTACCCTGGAATATTCCGGATACCAGTCCGACAATTCCTACAGGAAGTCCTGCAATAAGGAGACGAAACCCTTCCGGTATCGTCAAATCGGGAGTAACCTTGTTTATTATCATGAATGCAATAACGAATCCGTAAATCGTCTGTGTTGCGGGAAGCGCTTCCAGGACAACCACCGATCCGAATTTTTTAGGATCCTCCGCCAGGACGCCCGCGCCTACCTGCCCGGCAATTCCGCAGCCCTTTGAAGATCCCATCCCTGCAACAAAAAAAGCAATTGCTGCGCCCAAAATGGCTAAAACCTGTCCGTTAATTATCATTTTTTTCCAAACCTCCAATTAGTAAGTTTTCGTTATATTTCTATATATTTCTATAAGGTTGAACCTGGCTTTATCAATATATATTCAGTTTCAGCCTTAAAAGGTTCGAAAGCTTCTCCGCCGCCCTCGTAGAATTTACCGAAAAATTCCAGGAATTGCAGCCTGCATGAATGCACGTAAGCGCCAAGCGCATTTATGGCAAAATCCACTGCGTGTCCGACAATCAGTATGACGCCGCCTACAATTATTTTGATCAAGCCGGGCATATCAAACATAAAAGCCATCTGGTTGATAATGGACGCTATGACGGATGTGGCGATACCCAGCGCCATGAGCCTTGAATATGACAATACGTCGCTGAAAAATCCTACAATGTCATATAGCTTGGCTACTCCTCCGAATAACTTCGCAATTATATTCTTTTTGTCTCTTCCCTGCGTAAGAATTACGAGAACCGCCCCGGCTGCCAGTACGTATTTGCCGGCTTCAGCAATTGGAGCTATCTTAACCGGATCCACTTTCGGGACATTTGGCAACAGGAACATGGCAAAACCCGTGAACACCACGTACCATACGCCTACGTCCAGCAAAGCGTCCAGGTATTGCCCCCTGCGAATCATATTTGCCGCTTTCAGGCCAAGTCCCGCAAATAAATGTATTATGCCGAACAACAACGACCAACTCAACAGCAACTCGGGATTTGAGCCCGCGTCAAACCATACCGCGTACTTGGTAAAAAAGCTTATGCCGAACCATCCGCCGAACATCGCGCCCCAAAAAACGGTTGAAAGGCCGCAGAAGAACAAAAGCTTCACAAATTTGCGCTTGTTCCTGTCAAGCTTTAGCTTCCACAGCGCCAACCCGGTAATAAGCGACATTACCAGTCCATAGCCTCCGTCCGAAAGCATCATGCCGAAAAATATCACGAAAAACGGCGTCATAACAGCATTGGGATCAATTTCCCGGCTGTTTGGCAATCCGTACATGGTCGTGACCGGTTCGCCCGCTTCGGCAAAACCGTTATTTTCAAGAAGAACGGGAAATTCTTCATCTTCGGCGGGTTCACGAATATCCACGTATGCGGTGTATTGAGACTCAAGCCATGCCTTTACTCTTTCCGACAGTGTTTCGGGAATCCACCCCTTAATCATGAAAACCCTTTCGGTTTTAAGAATCCTTTGCATTGCCGTCAGACGGCTTTGCTCCATGTTCAAAGCATCATAGAGAACCTCCATGGATTCCCTGGCGCCCTCCTGGCTTTTTATCAAGCCAATCGCCTCTTCCCTTTCAGCCTCAAGTTCCTGCAGGCGGGATTTCAGCATTTCAAGGTTTTCGGCAACTGTTCCCTCAATACCGGGAAAACCGGCTTTATTAAACCCGTACGATTTCAGGAATGAAACGCATTCCTGCTCCGTATCCCTGTGATATATGACGGTAATATAATGCTGGTCCGCATCGCTGTTCACTTTTTCCGCCGTGGCAAGCGGAACCTTTTCGGACAATTCATGGCTCACTGCTTCCCAATCGATTGAGGCGGGAACAGTCCCCATTACAAATGCGGTTTTTTTCGTTCCGGTGGATTGGATGGGTACATCCATTGATTTCCAGGGCAGCAGCGCCAAGTACATGTTGTCCAGCTTGTTTTCCTCGGATTTCAGCCGGACAAGACGCTCCTCCTGTTCCCTGATTTTCTTGACGGAATCCCAGGTAAGGTCTTTCTTCTCCAAGATTTGGTTAAATTCGGATAATGTAATTTCGCGGCGGCTTTGAAACAGGCCCCTTTTTACCGGGCAATACTTCTCAAGAACCGCCAGCGCGGCCCTCACATCGGCCAATTTGCTTCCAATATCCGTTATCTCGGCCTGAACCGAAGGGTTGCTCGCAATGCTTTCATATTCTTTCAGATCGATTTCGCTTATCTCAACGGCGCCGATATCCATAAGGCTGCCAATCAATGCCCTGCGCTGGTCCTCCATTCCCAGCACGGTAATCCTGCTCATTTTTACGATCACTGGTGTGTCACAATCCTCTCAATTATGAAATCTACCGCCTCATTGAGTTTTTCGCCGGAGTATTTCCTGATTTCTCCGCATTGTGATAAAATACGTGCTTTTATATTTTCCATTTCTTTGCGGGCCTTTTCCTCGTAGCTGCAAATAACTTCCCCGGCTTTTCGTTCTGCCTGTTCGGCGGATTTTTCCGCAATAAAGGCCGCCTCCTTTTTTGCAGCGGCGACAATATCCCTTGCGTTTTGGACAGCCTGGGCCTCAATTTGCCCGGCTGCTTCTTCCACCGCGGCTATATCCTTAAGAATATCGACGGACATCTTTTGTATCACCTCTGCAATACATTATATCATTATTCACGCCTTAATCAAGGCGCACTTTGTATACAGCCCGAAAGCTGCTGTAAAGGCCGGGTGGGCAGAGCGCAAATTTGACGTCATATGAAAGAATGGCTGCAGGATGTAGCTTTTGCACGGATTGCATGTGGGTGTGGGTCAAGGCATATGATGAAACGACTTAGCGAATCCCGCATATGCAGAACTATGGTGAGGCAAATCCGCCTGGATGGCGGATTTAGCTGGCAATGACATGGATGTCATATTAGAAGCGGCCGAACAAATTACAGGCATATGCGCTGAAGTCGCTTGGAGCTTTCATCCGATGACTTGACCTGCACCTATATGCGAGCCGCCCCGGTGATAAATTTGCTCTATACCCACCCGGCCTTTATAATATCCCGCCGTCTTTATTTATTTTTTTTGCGCAGGTATTCGTCAATGGCCTTTGCTGCCCTTTTGCCGGCGCCCATGGCCAGTATTACCGTCGCGGCGCCCGTAACGGCGTCGCCGCCCGCATATACGCCTTTCCTGCTGGTAGCGCAAGTCTCTTCGTCTACGATAATGCCTCCCCATTCATGTGTATCAAGTCCGGGGGTCGTTGACTTGATGAGAGGATTCGGCGTTTGCCCGATGGCAACAATAACCGTCCCAACGTCCAATACATGCTCAGAGCCCTTCTTTGGAATAGGCCTCCTCCTTCCGGATGCATCAGGCTCGCCCAGTTCCATTTCCATGCATTCCATGCCTTTTACCCATCCATCCTCGGTGCCAATAATCCTGACCGGGTTTGTAAGCAGCTTGAAAATAATGCCTTCTTCTTCCGCGTGATGTACTTCCTCTGCCCTGGCAGGCATCTCCGCCCTGGAGCGCCTGTAAACTATATAAACCGTTTCGGCTCCCATTCTCTTCGCGCATCTTGCGGCGTCCATCGCGACATTTCCGCCTCCTATGACCGCCACCTTGTCCGTCACCCTGACCGGCGTATCGTACTCAGGAAACTTGTACGCTTTCATCAGGTTTATCCTCGTTAAGAATTCATTGGCGGAATAAACGCCGTTAAGATTCTCGCCGGGTATCCTCATAAAGCTCGGGAGTCCTGCGCCGGTCCCGATAAATATCGCCTCAAAGCCTTGTTCGAAAAGTTCGTCAAGCGACAATACCTTCCCGATAACCATGTTGGTCATGATTTTAACCCCAAGCCGGCGCAAGAAATCTATCTCCTTCTGTACAAGGGCTTTCGGCAGCCTGAATTCCGGTATGCCGTACATAAGGACGCCGCCCGGCACATGGAAGGCCTCAAATATAGTCACATCGTAACCCATCTTTGCCAGATCGCCCGCACAGGTGAGCCCTGCAGGGCCGGAACCGATAACGGCGACTTTCTTTCCGTTTGACGGCGGGAGTTC
Organism: Bacillota bacterium; assembly: GCA_050261495.1. Lineage (GTDB taxonomy): Bacteria > Bacillota > Clostridia > Acetivibrionales > DTU013 > JBMNKL01. The sequence continues at coordinate 55,792 of JBLNDI010000038.1, read as the reverse complement.
AATGTTCTCCTCCCTGCTTGCAATGAACCAATCGGCCGCAAACCTTTCCAGCCTTCCTATGCCGACAGGTTCGCTCTTTTTGCCCCTGACGCACAAATTCTCGCACTGCGTTTCCTGCGGGCATACCCTGCCGCAAATTGCCGGAAGGCTGTTGGTTTCTTTAATTTTTTTATAGGCCTCTTCAAATTTGCCTTCGCTTATCAATTTAATGAAATCCGGAATCTGCACATTAACCGGGCATCCCTCAATACAAGGCCTGTGCTTGCACTGAAGGCACCTCTCGGCTTCTTTCATTGCCATTTCTGCAGTATATCCAAGGGCTACTTCGTTGAAATTGCCGCTTCTGACTTGTGGATCCTGTTCCGGCATTTTTGTTTTTTCCAATGACATATTAGGCATTAACGATACCTCCAAGCTTGCAGATGTGTTCTTCCATGGACAGTTTCTCCTGGCTTTTGTACATGGCCTGTCTTCGAATGGCCTCGTCAAAATCAACCTCATGCCCGTCAAAATCAGGTCCGTCCACGCAAGCGAATTTTGTTTTGCCGCCGACGGTAACGCGGCATCCGCCGCACATGCCCGTGCCGTCGATCATGACCGGGTTCATGCTAACGATGGTTTTTATGCCGTATTGCTTTGTAAGCAGCGAAACCATTTTCATCATGATCAGGGGGCCTATCGCTATTACAAGGTCATAATGATTGCCCTCTTCGAGCAGCTTTCTAAGAACATCGGTTACAAAACCCTTGTTGCCGTTAGATCCGTCGTCCGTAGTAACAAACAGGCGCGTACTGACTTCTTTCATCTCGTTTTCAAGAATTATCAGTTCGCTGTTCCTGAACCCTATGATGGAATCCACTTCCGCGCCAAGACTGTGAAGCTTCTTAGCCTGCGGATACGCAATAGCCGTACCGAGACCTCCCCCGATCACAGCCGCTTTCCTGTAACCTTCCAGGTGGCTCGCCACTCCGAGCGGGCCGGCGAAATCCAGCAGGAAATCGCCCTCTTCAAGCGACCCAAGCAGCTTGGTCGTCTTGCCGACTTCCTGGAATATGACGGTAACAGTTCCTTTTTTCCTGTCATAATCCGCAATGGTCAGGGGAATCCTCTCTCCTTCCTCGCTGACCCTGAGCATGACAAACTGGCCGGGTTCCGCTTTCCTGGCGATATACGGCGCCTCTACCTCTATCAGCTTGACGGAAGGATTCAGCACTTCTTTTCTTACTATCCTGAACATACAAACCCCCCATTCATTACTTACTAAACTATAGGATGCACTGCAGGATATGCTGCAAAGGCTTGTTAAATTTCTATCAAATCAGGCTTACTCACTTTATTTTAAACTACTGCAGGACAAACTGCAATAAATAATTTATTATATCTGTTAATATATTTCTTGGACGCCAAAGCTGCTGCCATTAAGCCGCGGACGGCTAGTAACAGTGTCTGCGTTAAAGTGAGGCAGGATATTAGTTCGCCCCTGTCTCATGACCGGCGTCTGCGTTGAAGTGAGGCAGGGCGTAGAGCCGTCCCGTGTCTCAGCGACCCCGATACAAAAGCCGGGCGGCGGGCCTCTTTCGGCCTGCCGTCCGGCTTCGTCAGCCTCCGGGGCAAGTAACCCGGGTAAATACCATTCATGGCATATAGCCCGGGCAATTATCTTTATTCAAAAACGGCGGCGCCTTCCCCGACCGCGGTTTTACCATTGGCAACGCCGGCAAAGCATTTTTCCAGGTGTTTTTCGTCAATATCCTGTTTCAATACCAGCGTCAAAATTAATGTTACAATTATCGATACAGGCAGTGCTACAATAATGGGGTCCACCATGGACAGCGGCGCCAGCAGCGTCTCTTTCACGATCGACGTCTTGCCCGTCAGGAGGGCGCACAACTGCAGGCTCGAGGATTCCTTTTCGTGTACGAAAAATATCCAGAAAAAGCTGGCGGCAAAACCCGCTATCATGCCCCACTTTGCAGCCGCCCTCGGCATTCTTCTGACATACAGCGATCCCAGGTATGCCGGAAGGAACGACGCGGCGCACAGTCCGAAGAACAGCGAAGTCCCCGTGGCAATGATTGCCATGCTGACATCCAGGTAGCTAGTCAGCCACGCAATGCCCGTGCTTAAAATTACGCCGAAAAGGATACCTGTTCTCGAAATCATCAGGCTTCCGCGTTTGCCGCCGGCACTATTCTCATAGATATCCCTCCCGAGAGCCGTACCCATGGTATGGAACTGCGAGCTTAGCGTGGACATGGCGGCAGCCAGCAGCGTGACCAGGAAAACCGGCCCGAACCATCCGGGTATGAACGTCTTTATGAATTCGGGAATTATTTTGTCATTGGCGCCTGCCGCCGCTATGGCTATTTTCCCGCTTTGCTGGTAAAAATAAACGTTTGACAGGGCTCCAACCGTAAATGCCACGCCTGTCATCATCAGTATGAAAACGCCGCCGGATACAACCGCCCTGTTCAATTCCCTGCCGCTTTTAACCGTCATGAACCTGACCGCGAGCTGCGGCTGCGCGAGCACGCCAATCCCGACACCCATCACTATGGTGCTTACAAGACCCCACCATATGGGGCTTCCAAAACGGGGCATGGAGGTCCAGCCGGAAAAACCGCCTTTTATAAGCGCGCCTGCTTGTTCCTTTACCACCGGATCGTTATACATTTCCGCAAGCTGCCTGTGTGCGGCAGTTATCCCGCCAAGCCCGGCGTAAGTGAATACTATAAGAAAAGTCATGCCCGCGAACATCACAAATCCCTGGAAGGCATCGGTATACATGACGCCCTTGATGCCGCCCATAAAAACATAGGCAGCCACCACCGACACAAAAATTAGCAGTGATACCTGGTACGAGATGCCGAAAAACGACTGGATGAAATCCGCTCCTCCTTTTATTACCGATGCCGCATAAATAGGCATAAATACCAGGATAACAGCAGCCGAAAAGACCTGTATAAACCTGGACTGGTACCTTAAGCCCAACAATTCCGGAAATGTATGAGCATCAAGATTGTGCCCGATTTTCCTGGTTCTTTTGCCAAATGCCACAAATGCTATGAATATGCCGACGAAGATATTCAGGAACGTCAGCCACAAAACACCCATGCCATATTGCCCGGCCGCCCCGCCAAATCCGACAATGGCCGAGGTGCTGATAAAGGTAGCCCCGTATGATAAAGCCATAATGACGGGATTCGCGTTTCTTCCGGCCACGTGGTAATCCGCTGCTGTTTTTGTTCTTTTGTAGCCTAAATATCCAAAAAAAGCTGTTAAGAGAAGATATATCAGAATAATGGTTGGAGTATACATAATCAGCCTCCTTAAAAAATCAAGTGATTGAAACTTCTAATTTCACTTTTATTTAAGGAGCATGCTATTTCCAAGATATTTGACCTTATTTCGCCTATCTCAAACCGCAAGATCCTTGAAATGACTGTTTTTCAGAACTTTCGTCAAGAAATGTCCGGAAACTTTCGTCCGGAGATTTTCGTCCGGATGCATTATTCGGCAGCGTCCGTCCGGGAGCATCCGTCCGGAAACATTCATCCGGAAACATCCGTCCGGAAACTTCAGTCCGGATACATTCATCCGGAAACACTCACCCGGTAACAACCGTCAGCAGCTTTCGTCGTTTCCCTTGTTCCAGTTTGCGAGCCCATATACAACGCATACCGCCGCGCTGATGATGGAAAGAAGGTAAGCGGCGGCTATCCACGGGTCAGGCAATCCCAGCATTTTTTCACCCCCTCCGAATCCGTATCCCCGGGTATAGATTTACGCAGTCATGCTTCGCCGCATCTACTGAAAATCCGAACCTGGTTATTCCATTTTAACAGGCATTTGTTTTCGCTTCAATACAATTTTGAAAAATGGTCATGCCTGATGACCGGGTTTTTTAACGCAACGGCAATATTTGACTGCAGCAGGGCAAATGCGGAGCTGCCCTAAATAATAATCAATTAATTCTAAGTGTAATTGCATGAATTTAATTGTATTTTAACTTTACATCGGATAACTTTAATGATATTATTAGCAAGGGAACCTGAAAACGGAGGTGCGCTATGAAAATAATAGATATTTTTAAAATAAAGAAGCCGGTCATGTCTTTCGAGATTTTTCCGCCCAAGCCGGACGTGCCGCTAGAAACGCTCTACGACAGGCTTGATATGTTTGAAAGCCTGAAGCCTGACTTCATAAGCGTGACTTACGGCGCCGGCGGCAGTCAAAAAGCACGTACGCTTGAAATTGCCGCAAGGATAAAAAACCTTCATCGCATAGAAAGCATGGCCCACTTTACATGCGTAGGACACACGATGGAAGAAATCAACGCTATGCTTACTTCCATGCATGAACTTGGCCTCGAGAATATTCTTGCCTTGAGGGGCGATCCCCCGAACGGGCAGCCGTTTTATGATTTCAGCAAAAACGTATTTGCCCACGCATCCGGCCTCATCAGGCATATCAGGAATAACAACAGCTTCTGCATAGCCGCGGCTGCCTACGTGGAAGGGCATGTCGATTCCAGGAGGCTCAGCGAGGACCTGGCGCACCTGAAGGAAAAAGTGGACGCCGGGGCGGATTTCTTAATCACGCAGTTATTCTTTGACAACAGGCTTTTTTACGATTTCATTGAGAAGGCGCGCTGCAAAGGCATCAACTGTCCCGTTTCGGCCGGGATCATGCCGATATTCAGGGCCGACCAGATCAAGGCCATAACCGCGAAGAGCGGCTGCTCCATACCGGCCAGGCTGGTTTTGTTGATGGATAAATACCAGGACAAACCCGAAGATATGAAAAAAGCGGGTATTGAATACGCGATAAACCAGATCAGGGACCTCATTGAAAACGATGTTGAGGGCATACACCTGTATACGATGAACAGGCCGAAATCCACCGCCGAAATAATCGAGGGGATAACCTCCGGAGACGTGGCAGGCAAGAAATAAAAGTGAACAAAAAACGCCGGTTGAACCAAAACACCGGCTGCACTGGAAAGCCGCTTGCAATAAAACGCTGGCCATACAAAAACACCGGCCTCATCAAAACGCCGGATACATAAAACGCCGGCTACAACCGCCGGCGCATCATGCTGCGTTCGCTCAGCACGTTGTCGAGGGCGACGGCTTCATTTATCGTGTTCTCTATTTTCTCCGATTCCGGGCCGGAAAAGTCATTTGACAATATCCTGTGCTTAAACCCCGTAATGACGCTTTCGATCTGGTCAAGCCTCACATTAACCATTTCCAGTTGCTCGCGCTCTTCCTTGAGGCTCTTGAGCAGCTTTTCATCCATTTCGACCGTTTTCATCAGTTCAAGGACGGCCTCGTAATTCTTCAGGGAGCCCAGCTTCCTGTTATTTTCATTTATCCTTGACGCCAGTTCGTCAAGATTCCGCTGCGAAAGCTCGCGCGCCCTTTCGCTGTAGCTTGCGGCGAGCTTAAGGTAAGCGATTACAAGTTTAAGCGCCTGCTCAATAATCCTTTGCTTGATCGGGTCTTCACAGTACTTGTCGAAGTACTTCATCAAGCTTTCCTTCTGCCTGATTATCCTCGCCGCCTTGGCTCTCTGGCTCCTTTCAAGCCGCCCGGCAACACTCCAGTAAAGCCTGTTGCATTCCCTGCTGAGCCTGCTTATGGCGCCCAGGGCTTCCGACAATTCCAACTCCTCCCTGAATTCGCCGCTACCAATGGTGCTGATGACACCCGCGGCATATGCCCCTATCCCCGCAGCGCCAAACAAGTAAGCCAGCCAGGGCATGCCCGGGGCATAGGACGACGCGCCTGCGGCCAATACGGCGCCTGCTGCAAGCATTATAATATTTTTAAATTTGAATGCCGCTTTCAGGTACATTTTCATCCGTCCCTCGCGATAGACCATAACGATAGAACGCTACAACAAACCGCAATGACAGACCGCTGCAATAGACCGCAACGACCGCAACAATCCGGTTGCCTCTCCAGGTATATTATATATTCGACTGCCACGGATATCAATATCAGGAGCCTTCAGGCCGCATGCAGCCCGTTTCGTTCGTGGTATTTCCTCCGCTTTCGTGAAGTTTTATCAACTGGCCGAACGTTATACTCTCGTCGAAACTGGAAAGAGCATTCATAACTTCATCCTCGGTGATGATTTTTATTATCTTCAAATCCTCGTCAAGAACAAATAACACATGGAACCTGTCGAAGTCCATGCTCTTCAAGGCCTCTGCCAGTCTCGCGCTTTTTAGGACCGCCAGGCCGCGCGCAGCATAAATGCCTCTTTTCAAAAGCTTTGATCGCCTGTAGAGGATTTGCCTGATATTCATAAACGCACTCTCCATTCTCCCCGATCTTAACGTAATAAGAATATAAACTCCCACAGCCAGCATGCTGGCATTGTAAACGCCAATATATATTTGGTACGCTCCGGCCAGAAGCATGGCCGTCAACAGGCACCATGCCATACCGCGGACCAGCTTGCCTGCCGCCAGTATGCCCAGCCTTCCGGACAGGAATTCCATCAAAATTCTCCCTCCGTCAAGCGGAAAAGCGGGCAGCAGGTTAAACGCGCCAAGCAACAGGTTGGTCGCGGCCACAAGCTTAAAAAAGTTGTCCAATCCGGGAAATACCGTTCTGCCCAGCATTGCCAGTCCGGATAGCATAAAATTCGCAGCCGGTCCGGCTATGTATATTTCAAGCAGCACGCGGCGCGGCAAATCGCTGAATTGAATCGCGGCGGAAAACCCGGCAGGAGTTATTTTTACAAAAGCCATGTTTATGCCGCGCATTTTCGCAGCTGCAAAGTGTCCTGCCTCATGCAGCATTATGGAAACAAAAGCCAGGGAATACTCCCTCGCCTGACCTGCAGCCAGCATTGCAGGAAACATCAACGCCGCGAAGACAAACATCCAAAACCTTGAGTTTTTGAGCTTGATCCTCACCTCGCAGGCACACTTATGTATTCAAGAGGATCAATGGCATATTCGCCGTCCCAGATCTCAAAATGCAGGTGGCTGGCTGTTAAAATTCCGCCGTCGTACGTGCGGGCTATCGTATCTCCCCTTTTTACCGTGGTCCCTTCATCTGCAACGATTTCACCGCAATTGGCATAAACCGTGCGCAGCCCGTTGTAATGCTGTATTTCCACGTAGCCGCCGTATTCCGGCGACAATCCCGTCCTGGTGATTTCACCGTCCAGTACCGCTTTTACATCGCTGCCCGGCTTGGTATCAATATCTATTCCCGCATGCATTTTTACGTTCCCCCGGGCGGCGTCAAAAACCTCCCCAAACGGGGTTGCAAGCGTTCCCTCCACGGGCTCGATCATATCCGTTATCCATTCATCACCGTTTTCGCTGTTTGCTGATAAAACCGACTTTTCAGGAAATGCGCCGGCTTCGTCATATTCAAAGGACGCATTGACATTTCTGGCGTCGTTCCTGTCCGAAACCGGGGTCATACCAGGCTCTGATGCCGATGCTGATTGTGACGCCGATGCCGATATCAACTTCGGCGCTGTTGTATCGGCTCCATCCGGGTCATGGACGCCGTCCGGCCCGGTCAATCCGCCAGCAGCCCGGTCCGGGTCAATCTTGCTGCGGATACCGGCTAAAAAGTTTTCCGTGCTCGATAATATGCTTTTAAGTTCAATATCATGCCGGAGAATATATTCCACCTGGCTGGTTACAAAATTAGCCGCGGCAATATTGACACTCCTGGCGGCCACTACGATAAGCAGCAGTATGATGCAAGCCATGGATTGGAACATGATCAGCCTCTGAAGCCTGTTGCCCTGTTGGGGAGCCTTTTTGCGCCTTCGGGGCAAAAACGGCCGCTTTGACGCATACCTGTACCGTACCATGGCATTATCCATACTCCTCATCTCCCGTAAGCATCATGGATCATAAAAACCCTTGTTAAATTATATTTTTGGGATAACTTTTTTATGTATGTTCACGCCAGAGCAGATCGCCCCTCTCGAGACCTTTTATAAGGACCTCGGCGGTAGCGATATTTGTAGCGAAGGGTATGTTGTTTATGTCGCAATACCTGAGCAGCGTGTTGATATCGGTCTCATATTCGCGCGGACTCAAAGGTTCCCTGAGATAAATCACCATGTCAAGCTCGTTGAGGGACGCCCTGGCTGCAACCTGCTGCGTGCCGCCCAGCATTCCGGGCGAAAACTGGTACACCTTCAAACCCGTTCCTTCAGTGATAGCCGATGCAGTAACGCCCGTGGCAAAGAGGGTATGCTTTTCCAGGATGGATTTATAAGCAATGCATAAGTCAATCATTAATCCTTTTTTATTATCGTGCGCTATAAGTGCTATATTCATAATACCGGAACTACCTTTTCCCACGCAGGATTTACCTGCCGCTGCTCCTGATGTTTCTTATTGGTATGTTTGCATAAAGCGCAGGTACTATACTCTTTCCATCATCGCTTTTTGTCTTGGTAAGCTGAATATTTAAAGCGTTTTCATCAATATCCATGTAGTTCTGAATAACCTTGATGATTTCGCTTTTGAGCATTTCGAGAAATTGCGGCGAAACATTTGCGCGATCATGTATAAGTACCAGTTTCAGTCTTTCCTTGGCAACATCCTTGGAGTTTTTTTGCCTGCCAAATATTTTGCTTAAGTCCAGCAACATTTATTTTCCTCCCTTTCAGTTCGCCTTCAGGCCGAATAATTTTTTTAACTTCACCATAAATCCCTGGTCTTCGTCAAAAGATAAGAACGGAACATCCTCGCCCTTTATCCTTCTGACAATATTTCGGTATGCGCGCCCCGCTATGGATTTTTCATCGCTTATTGCCGGCTCGCCCCTGTTGGACGATACGACGATTTTCTCATCATCGGGCACGACGCCGATAAGACCTATTGCCAATATATCGATGATATCATCTATCGACATCATGTCTCCGCGCCTGACCATATCGAAACGCAACCTGTTGATAATAAGCTTTGGATTCCTGATCTCATTCGCCTCCAGAAGGCCTATGATCCTGTCCGCGTCTCTTACCGCGGAAACTTCGGGAGTCGTTACAACTATTGCCTTGTCCGCACCGGCTATGGCATTTTTAAAACCCTGCTCTATACCGGCTGGACAATCTATCAGCACATAATCGAATTCTTCTTTAAGCTCCTGGCACAATTTCATCATCTGCTGCGGGTTCACAGCCGTCTTGTCCCTTGTCTGGGCAGCCGGCAGCAGGAAAAGCCCGTCATAACGCTTATCCTTTATAAGTGCCTGCTTCAGGCGGCAAAAACCCTCGACAACATCTACCAAATCGTAGACAATCCTGTTTTCCAGTCCCATAACTACATCAAGGTTTCTAAGGCCGATATCAGTATCCACAAGAACAACTTTCTGCCCGGCAAGTGCGAGTCCTGTGCCGATATTGGCCGTTGTCGTGGTCTTCCCGACGCCGCCTTTTCCAGATGTTATTACAATGACTTCACTCATTCGTATACCTCCTATAGTGCCTTTGCAAGCAGGCTTTTTGTAGAATATGTGTTTTTATGCACGGCATATTATTTCTCCAGCAATCTTTCGATATATACCAGGCCGTCCTTCACGAAAGCCATTTCGGGTACCAGGCTCTGCCTGGCTTCTTTTTCGTTCGCCGCGTCCGGCGGTCTCGATATGACGTCCGCAATGCGGAGCTGTGTAGGCTGCAGGCTCAGCGCTGCAACTATCGCATCCCTGTTTCCGTCGGCGCCCGCGTGGACCATGCCGCGGAGCGACCCCATAACAACCACGTTGCCCGTGGCGACTATCTCTCCGCCCGGGTTGACATCGCCGATAATCACGAGGTTTCCGTCAAAATTGACAAGCTGGCCTGATCTGACGGTTCCCCTATGAAATTTTGTCATGCCCTCCTCAAGCCCATTGAAATACACTAACTTTATTTTAGGCTTTTCCCAATGCTTGGAAGTCTCTTCCTTCTCAATCACAGGCGCCGATGTATCCTCTTCAAAACTTTCAATCACCGCGTCCGCCTTTTCGGAAATCAATGCGGAAATCTTCTGTTCCTGCCAGGGTTCAAGCTTTTTCCCGCGGTACTTGATCGAAAGGCTCGCGCCCTTGAAAAACCTGCCGGAAGTCTCAAGCTTTTTTGCAACCTGGTCATAAACAGTGTCAAAATCATCCTCTTCACGCATAATAAGTACCAGGCCGTTGAGCGTTGCCTTGAAACTAACGGTGCTTTCTTCCATGTGCCTGACCTCCAGTACGAAAGTCGGATTTTACATAAATTATTATTACATTATTTAGGCAATTAGACAAGCTAAAATTTTGAAATGAGACCTCTCTCCCATGTCACACGCCTCACATGAACCAGGGGGACGGTTCTCCCGGTTCAACCGAAACCAAGAGGATAAACCGTGAGAACCATCTTATTGGTTGAACAACGGTCCTTCCGGCTTTAGTTCGGAGCTTCCCGAATCCGCCTTCTTCAACCTGAAATATTCATCGATAATATCCCTGGCAATCGGCGCTACGTTTGAGCCCCAGGCGCCTCTTTCCACAACTACCGCCACGGCTATTTCAGGATTGTCGGCCGGGGCATAGCATACGAACAGCGCGTTCGGGGAGCGCTCGATTCCTCTCGCGGTCTGCGCGGTACCGGTTTTCCCCGCCACCTCGAACGGAAGCCCGATAAATGATTTGTAAGCGGTACCGTCTATCGACGTCGTAACGGCTACCATTCCCTGTTTTACCGCCTCGATTGTCGATTGCTTGACGGGCACTTTATAATATGTCGGTTCGGTCACATTGACCCTTGATCCATCGTAACGCACAACTTCTTTTATAACAAAAGGCCTGTACCTCTTTCCCCCATTGGCTATTGTCGCAATGTAGTTGGCCATCTGCAGCGGCGTAAACGCGTTGTCAAACTGGCCTATCGAAACCTGCGCCGTATCCGCGGGCCTCCATATATCGTTCCTCAGCTTCTTTTTCAGTTCAATCGAGGACATCATGCCGGCTCTCTCGCTGGGGAGATCGATTCCCGTCAGTTTTCCGAGGCCGAAGTGGTCCGCCCAGATATTCAGCGTTTCTATCCCGGTCCTGTACCCCAGTTCGTAAAAATATACGTTGCAGGATGTCTCAAGCGCCCTTTTCAAATTAAGGGTTCCGTGGCCTGACACCGGCTTTTCCAAGCAAAACAGGTCCCTTCCGCCGATATTGATCTGTCCCGGATCATAAATGTTGCTGTTCGTGGGGGTTATAACTCCTTTTTCCAGCCCTGCGATGGCCACCAGGGGCTTAAATGTCGAGCCGGGCGCGTAAGCTCCCTGTATTGCCCTGTTTAGCTGGGCCTTGTCAGGGTCGCTGTTCAATGCGTCTATAGCCATCCGTGCCGCGCTGTCTTCCGGCCCGGCCAGGTAAATCTGCGGGTCGAAACTCGGACAGCTCGCCATTACCAGCACTTCCCCGGTATTTACATTAAGGGCTACGGCGGCTCCCGCGTTCGCATCATTGTAATTATTGTCTTCTTTTTTATTCCTGATGATCTCTATGTTTCTTGCCAGCGATTCCATGGCAACCCTTTGCAGGTTGGTGTCAATGGTCAGGATAACGTCGTTTCCGGGTACCGCCTGCAAGGTTTCGATTACGCGCGTAAGCCTGCCGTTTGCGTCAACCTCGATGCTTATTCTGCCGTTTTTACCTCTCAGATATCTCTCGGCTACCAGTTCCACGCCCGTCTGGCCGACCAGGTCGTCGTTGTCATAGCCCTCATCCTTCAGGCTGTCATACTGGCTTTGCGATATTGACCTGATATAACCGAGCACATGCGCCTCCTCGTAAGCATCCACGTACTCCCTGACAGGCTCGATCAGCGTGATCACCCCGGGAAACTCGTGATTCCTCTCCTCGATTTCCGATATTGTTTCCATGCTGACATCCTTCGCAAGCGCTACTGTCCCGCCGGTGGAGAAGTTCCAGTTGTTTACCAGGATTTCATACCTGAAAACCATCACCTGGTATGCTTCTTCATCCGAATATGACTTGTCGATTTTAAATTTTTCATCCCTGAGGTAACGAAACAATTCTCCGGGAGTTGATTTCACGTCTTCTTCTTTCATTCCCAGCCTGTTCGAATTCCGCTGCCATTCTCTTATTTCCTTGTCCGTCCTGCCGTTAAAAGTCAAAGGGTTGAAAGTCAGGTACCTGGACAGGCTGTTTACATGGTTGTCGCCATTTTTTTTCAGTATGCGGGAAAGCTTCAACAGCATCTCGTTTAGTTCGGACGTGGTGATATTGGTCTTAACAAGGTATAGCGCAAATCCCTGCCTGTTTATGGCAATGGGCACGCCGTTCCTGTCGAATATCTTACCCCTGGGGGCCTTCGTTTCGCTTTCCTTCAAAACGCGCTTCAAAGATTCCGCGTAATACTTTTCGCCTTCCACCACCTGCAGGTTGAAAAGACGGAAAACTATTATAAATCCGAAAACCATGAATCCCAGTGCTAGTATGAAATACCTGGCGTTAAGCTTTTTTTCCAATTAAAATATTTCCCTCCCGCATCTCTTCGAATCAATACTTCCTCGCTTGCTTAACGGAGCCTTTGAACCACCTGTCCGCCCTGATAAGAAGAGGCAGAATGAACGCAACCATTACGCTGTTATACACTGCCTCCGGCAGTATCACACTTGTAAACGCATATAATAATTTAATATCGCCCGACATGATGTTGTTTATAATAAAAACCAATGATTCATAGGCAATGGAGAATACAAAGGTGAAAAATATGACCACCAGCATGTTTTCCCTAAAAAGGTTTTTATTTACCGATCCGGCTGCAATACCGAGGTATAATCCAAGCAACGCGTGAAATCCCAAAACGCCGCCGAACATCATGTCAAGGGCCAGCCCCGCAAAAAAGCCCACGGCGCCTCCCTCGGCTCCTCCTCTCAGGAGAGCCGTCACTACAATGAACACAATTATGATATTGGGCTTAACTCCGTATATTTCGGCATACTGAAGCAATGTGGTCTGAAGCAGCAAAAACAGAAATATAAAGAAAAAATAAAATAGTATCCTTTTTTTCATTTATCCACACTGCCCGTTCCTTTGTATTCGCCGCTCTTTAATACAAAAACTTCTTCCAGCTTTTTAAAATCAGCCTCAGGTTTTATTATCGCATAACGGTTCAATTCGCTGTTGGTTTTCCTTACTTCAATCACTTCACCTATGACAATCCCCTTGGGATACAGGCCGCCCAGCCCGGACGTCTCGATAACGTCGCCTACTTCGACATCCACCTCCAGCGGTATGTAGTCCATCCTGCACAAGCCCTTTTCTTTCAGCAGCATGTCTCCCCTGACTATGGCATGCCCTCCTCCCGCCTTGGCAATCCACCCGGAGACGGCGCTCTCTTCGTCGATGATTGTTTGCACGTTGGCTGTAGAGGTGTCGGAAGATATGACGCGGCCGACCAGTCCCTTCGAGCTTGTGACTACGGGAAAGCCTTCATATATGCCTTCCTTTGTGCCGATATCGATTTTGAACACGTTGAACCAATTGCCAGGGTCAACCGCTATAATATTCGCGCCCACGATTGTATAGCCGCTGAACTGCTCCTTCAGGTTCAGCGCCTGCTTCAATTCTTTGTTCTTGCTCTCAAGCGCCTGCAGTTCCCTGTTCTGTCTTTTCAATTCGGCTATTTCAGCCTTGAGCATATCGTTTTCTTTTCTTACGGCTTCAATATTTTTAAAAAAAGTCAACATGTCTTCAACCTTGCGTCCAAGCGATGTTAAAAAACCCTGGACCGGTTTCATCGGCACGCTGACTATATTGTTCAACCAATTGAGCTTGCTGTTTTCCTTTGCCGAAACCCCCATTAAAACAATTAAAACAACCGTAATTAAAGACACTATGAACCATTTGCTTTTCAGGAAACGCAAAGGGCATGTCTCCTCTCTACTTCAATTTCCTGGGTGATATCAGCACTCTCTTCAAGGATTCGATTTCCTCTATCACTCTGCCTGCCCCGATAGCTACGCAGTCAAGCGGGTTTTCCGCAATCATGACGGGCATACCCGTCTCTTCCTTTATAAGCTTGTCCATGCCGCTCAGCAACGCTCCTCCGCCCGCGAGCATTATGCCTTTGTCCATTATGTCCGAAGCCAGTTCGGGAGGCGTTTTTTCAAGAGTGAATTTAATTGCGTCCACAATGGCGTTGATAGGCTCCTTCAGCGCTTCGTTTATCTCGGATGAAGTTATTGTCACATTCTTGGGCAGACCGGTGATAAGATCCCTGCCGCGCACCTCCATGTATTCTTCCTTAGGTTTCGGATAGGCGTTTCCTATGGCCAGCTTGATTTGCTCGGCCGATCTTTCGCCGATCATCAGGTTGTACTCCTTCTTGACAAAGTGCACTATAGCTTCATCAAATTCATCTCCCGCTACCCTCAGCGATTTGCTGGTTACAATGCCTCCCAGCGATATGACGGCTACTTCGCTTGTGCCGCCTCCTATATCGACGATCATGCTGCCGGATGGTTCCTCAACAGCCAGGTTTGCCCCAATGGCGGCGGCCATAGGCTCTTCGATCAGGTACGCCTCTTTTGCCCCGGCCTGGAGCGTGGCTTCCTCCACCGCCCTTTTTTCCACCTCTGTTACGCCTGAAGGCACGCAGATGACTACCCTTGGCTTCGCAACAAAACCGCCGGCCATCGCTTTCCTGATGAAGTGCTTCAGCATGCTTTGCGTAATGTCGAAATCCGCTATAACGCCGTCTTTCATCGGCCTTATTGCGATAATATCGCCCGGTGTCCTGCCTATCATGTTTTTCGCTTCGTCTCCGACAGCCAGGATAGCTTTTGTGTTTTTATTTATGGCTACAACAGTAGGCTCTCGTACAACAATTCCTTTGCCTCTTACATGTACAAGCGTATTTGCCGTACCCAGGTCAATTCCTATGTCCCTTGCAAAAAATCCCATCTGACTTATCCTCCCAAGTTTCTCTTAAAGGGCGCCGGCCCGGGACTATTCCCGCGCTACATCAGCCCCTGCTCCTTAAAGCTTATGTATTTGCCGTCCCCGATAATCACATGGTCGAGGACGTTTATTCCCAATATGGTTCCTGCGCTAACAAGTCTCCGCGTCGTTTCAATATCCTCAATGCTGGGCTCCGGGTCGCCGCTCGGGTGGTTATGCACCAGGAGCATCCCGGAGCATCCTGACTTCACCGCTTCACTGAAGACCTCCCTCGGATGGACTATCGATGAATTCAGGCTCCCCACCGAGATATTAAGAAACTTAATAATGTGGTTCTTTGTATTCAGCAGGATTACTTTAAATATCTCCTTCTTCAGGTGCCGCATTTCTTCCATCAGAAGGGCGCTTACTTCACCCGGCGATTTGATGGAAACCCGGTGGGCAAATGAAGCCGAAACTCTTTTCGACAGCTCCATCACCGCCTTTATCTGTATAGCCTTCACCCTTCCAATACCCTTTATTTTCCTAAGCTCTTCCACCGAGATATCATGGAGAAATGCAATTCCACCGTTGCCTCCTCCGGATGAAAGCAGCCTCTGGGCAAGCGATACCGAAGTTTCCTGCTGGTTGCCGGTTCTTATGACAACAGCAAGCAGTTCAGCATTGGATAGCGACTCTGGACCATACTTTTCCAGTTTCTCATACGGCCTCTCATCGGCCGGTATATCCTTCATTCTAAGTCTGTATTCCATTTTGGTCAACCCCGCATTTCTTAAAATTCTGTGACATCACACCTTTCATTATAACATAATTATACATTAATTTCTATAATTGTTAATATTTTTCTTTTTGCATCAGCCAATCCCAAACGGATACGCCAAATTCAAACAGCATATTGTACAGTTTTTTCAGCGGAAGCCCGACGACATTTGAATAACACCCTTCAATACCTTCAACAAAAAAAGCGCCCTTCCCCTGAACCGCATACGCACCCGCTTTGTCCATATGCTCTCCCGTGGCTATGTACGCTTCGATTTCCCGCTTGTTCAGCCGTGAGAATCTTACCCTTGTTATCTCGTGCCCCGTCCTTATTTCCCGGTTTTCCGCGTTTACGAGAGCAACTCCCGTGATGACCAGGTGCTCGCGCCCGCTAAGGGTTTCAAGCATTCTCCGGGCATCATTGTCGTCCATGGGTTTTCCGAAAACCCTGCCGTCGCATACCACAATGGTGTCTGCTCCAAGGACAAGTCCTTTTTTTACTTTTTCAGCCACGGTACATGCCTTCAGCCTGGCAAGCATTTCCGCCTTTTCAGACGGTGTCCCGTCAAATTCCACGCTCCCTTCGTCCACTTCGCCCGGCAGAACTTCGAAAGGTATCCCTGTCATGCTCAACAACTCTCTTCTCCTGGGTGAAGAAGACGCAAGTATTATTGCATCCATTTAGCCTATCCTGTCCTTTCACTTCAACTTGGTCTCTCCGGCTTTTTCCAGCCCGGCCGCATCTCCCGGCCCCCGCCAGCCCGCGCCGCAGGCAGTGGCATCCCCTGGGCGCCGGCCTGTCCAAACCGGCAGCGCTCTTTTACTATAATACCACAAAAACAAATGGATATATACAATAAGGTTTGCAAGATTTGGGGGTCAGGCTTGAAATATTCACTTATTTGGATGAGAGGGGACGGGGGTAATCAAAAGGACGGTTTTTTGATCGTTTTTGAATAGAGCCCTGCAGGTGTAAGCTTACTTGAAAATGACTATATCGATCCTCCTGTTTTTTTGCATGTTATACTCGGTGTCGTTCGGAGCGATCGGCTTAAACTCGGCATTTCCCGCGGCAGTGAGGTTTTTTGCATTGAGGCCGCACCTGTCAATCAAGAATTTTACAACATTTGTAGCCCTCTTGGTCGACAACTCCCAGTTGGAAGGAAACAACGGCGTATTTATCGGTCGGTCGTCCGCATGCCCCTGCACCATTATTTCAGTATCAAGGGATTTCAATATTACCCCGACCTTTTCCATGATCTCCTCTGCCGAGGGTTTTATATCCGCTTTCCCGGTATCAAACAGGATCAACGAGTCCATCCTTAAGACTATTTTGGTTTCTTCCTCTAAAATCCTGATATTCTCATTCAGTCCCAACTTGTCAACAAGGCCTTGTATATCCGCCTTGGCATCTTTTATATTTTCCATCCTTTCGGCTGCTTCACCTGTCGGATCACCTTCGTCCGGCTCATTATCTTCATACGGTGTTATGCTTATAACGGAATCGGCATCATTAACGGGCAGTATGCTTACTTCGCCCGTAAACGCTGAACGTAACGAGGCTTTCAACGCATCAAACTTCTTAAGATCAAGGATTGACATGGAATAAAGCAGGACCCAGAAGCACATGAGCAGGGTCACAAGATCGCTGTACGTGGTCAGCCATGTCGGCGACGCTCCGGAATCCTCACTAGCACGCTTCTTTCTTTTCATTTGCCCCACTCCCGTTACGCAGAAATCGTCCTTTCGTCGTCTTCCGCATTATCCTTTTCTTCCTTCTCTTTCTTCTCTCTTTCCAGTCTTTCTTTAGGACTCAGGAAGATTTTGAGTTTTTGCTCCAGCATCCTCGGGTTTTCACCGGCCTGGATTGATATGACCGCCTCCGCGACCATC
Source organism: Bacillota bacterium (assembly GCA_050261495.1). Taxonomy (GTDB): domain Bacteria; phylum Bacillota; class Clostridia; order Acetivibrionales; family DTU013; genus JBMNKL01. Next base: position 38,201 of record JBLNDI010000038.1, on the reverse strand, counting down.
TCTTTCATATGGACCTCTTCATCGCTTTTTACCTTCAGTTTGTTGGCCATTGGTATGCAAATAAAATTCGAAAGTACGCTGCCGTAAAACGTAGTTACCAGCGCAACCGACATCTGGGGGCCAATTTGGGAAGGATCATCCAGTGTAAGCAAAAGGTTGATAAGGCCTATCAGCGTACCAATCATGCCCCACGCGGGAAACAGGGCGCCCATTGTGTTAAACAAGGCTATGCCCCTGCCGTGCCGCGCCTGCATGTTTTCAATTTCAGTATCCATAAAATCCTGTATTGTCTCGGACTCGATTCCGTCGACGACAAGCTGGAGCGATTGTCTGACAAACGGATCATCCATCTCCTCCAGGTCGTTTTCAATGGAAAGAAGGCCTTCTCTCCTGGTTTTTTCGGATAGCTTCACCATCATGTCAATAATATCGGAACTCTTGGATGACTTTTCCCTGAAAATCTGCACGAGGACCTTGGCGGTGTTTATAACGTCGCTTAGCTTGCAACTGATAAGAGTTGAGCATATTCCGCCCCCGAGAGTAATAAATATCGACGGTACGTCAAAGTATGAATCCAACCTTCCACTAATTAATATAGAATAGACTACGCAAAATATTCCGGCCAGAAGACCAATAATCGTACCCAGATCCATATCCCTTCATCCTTTGCCTTTCACGGCTGTAAAGTTAATATAATTCAAGAGCCGTTTTTTCCAACAAGTAACGGCAACAGCGGGAAACAGCCCCCACAAGGCTCTTTTCCCCCGAATGCCTGCATCTCTAATATATATCGTCATTACTTCGAAAAAATTAATTCTTTATTCGATATAAATATAAGTTTTTTATTCCGGAGACAAAGTACCCATCGCAAAAGCTTTTGCCATCGGAACTTCGAGCGGATTGACGGCAAATTTCAATTTCAGCTTGCCGTATTCCCTTGAGATTTTTTTATGGAGATGTCTAAAATATTCGAAACCCAGCCCGGAATGGCATTCCAGCCGCTCAAGGTAGCCTGTTTCATACATTCTCTTATTCAGAGCCGCAGCTCTCATCAGCAGAAAAAAAATACTCTCCTTCAGCAACTCTTTAATTTCAATTGCGGCAGGAGAAGTAAAACATGCATCCTCGTCCAGGAGTCTCGTTAAAAAGTTGAACAGCTTGTTGGTGAGGCTTTCGATAGAATTACCCGGACGAAGCGCGGTGAAAACAGTCCTGTGCCCTGTTTTTTTATCACCGGCCGCATCCTGCATATCGTCCAGCAGCTGCAAAATCACGCCGAAACCGAAGAAAAACGACGCCTCTTCATCGGAAAGATCCCCTTTTACGAGGAATGCGTCGGCCAACACCGAACTGCCGCCCTTTGCGATACTTATTCCCAACACGTCGGGACGGCTCCCCGGCTTTTTCATATCCTGCCGCATGCTTTCTTCCTGGGCCGAATGGATTCCCAGCAGGCTTTCGTATACCATGGGACAAGCGTCCCGGTCATACTGGCCTTCTATTAATTCAACCAGCCTGAAAAGCTTTTGTTCCAGCGGTGATCCGGCTGTTATTTTTTCGCCCGCCAGCCTCTTCTTAAGCCTCCCGTTTATCCATGCCTTGTTTTTTTCGGGGACACGGGTGCAATCGAGGTAATTGTCCGTATACGGATAAAGCATGCTGTAGGCCAAAACGGAAGGCGTTGTTTCCACTCTGCATCCCGTCAGCTTTTGAATGCAATTCATAACCCATACGTTTCTCAGGGCTTGGAAAATGTCGTCCAACCTTATGACGGCGTCAAACCGGCGCGCTTTTTCCATAAAGTCCGAAGTCGCATCACAAAAGCCGCCGTCCAGGAGCATTTGCATTTTGCTTTCACCAAGTTCCAAAACGTCGGTTCCCAGGCTATACAGCAATCTTTTCAAGGCAGAGCCCCATCGAGCTTGTTCCGTACCGTCTATATCCGGGAATTTCCTGAAAAGTGCAATCGCATCATCCGTTAATTTGCCCGCCAGGCGCTCTTTTGCTCTCTGCGAGGCAGCCCGGTACGTGTCCGGGAAAACCGGGAAACTATCGGGCGTGTTTTCCCATATTTCAATATACAGCTTCTTTAAATGATCGTTAAGTCCGTACCTTATCCGCATTAATACTTCCGTCCCCTGTACAGGATGATGCCGCCAATGATTATCAGGAGCACAGGGACCATAATTTCAAGATTGAACAACGCGGGCAAAAACTGCTTGATTAAGAACAACACTCCCAGCCCCAGGCAGACGGCCCCTATCACGAACCTCTTTTTCTCCGAATCGTACCTGGGCGGACGGCTCCAATCATCGGCAGCGGAACCGAAATCGCCGGCAAAGCCGTCTTCTCCGTCCCGGCCGCACCCGCCTGCCGTATAATTATTGTCATAGCTTTGCTGCCCGGTATAAAAGCTGCTGTCGCCAGGTTCATATCCCTTGTCCGCCGGCATTACCAAGGCAGCAATAATATAAAGCAACAGGCCTGGCCCCGCAAATGTAACCAATATGGCCACTATCCTGACCAGCGTGACGTCTATCCGCAAATATTCGGATAAGCCTCCGCATACGCCAAAAATTACTTTATTCCTTTTTGAACGGTGCAATCTTTCCATGCCTGATTAACTCCTTCATTCCGTGTGAATAATTTGTTCTCGAAAAATAATACGCAAATAATAAGATAATGTCTAATCATTCTTGATATTTGTCGGACAACATAACCTTGTCATGGTCATAAACAGGCATGATTTCTTCTCCGGGACGTACCATGAGAAATTCTTCCTCGTCCCATTCGCCGCAGAGCAATTTATCGATCAATCGAGCGCTTCCCTTGACAAACCGGGTCTTCTTCCCGGTTTTCTCCGCATGGCGGATAAAAGCCTCCCTGATGCTGCTGTCATCAAATCCCGGCAAATCGATATATGTTAAAAAATCAAGGCCGCTTGCGGCATTCATTGTTTCCATGATATACCGGGCGTTTTATTCCCCGTATTTTTCCACAAGCTCCTCATAGGTTTCCTTGTGTCCGCCCGGCAAGCTTAGAATAGGGTAATCACGATACCAGCATCCAAGGCGTTCGTAATAGCAGGCGGTGTACCATTCGGCGCTGGGCGTTTGCCCGAAATGTTCCAAAAATTCTTTCCTGCCTCCCAGGAAAATAGTGCAGCAATCATGCGCCCTGGGAATAACAAGCGGTATCGAGCGCGCCCTCAGTCCCGAAGTGCTGTTGCCGCAGAGACCGTATCCCAGCAGTATTGCATCATATTGTTCAGGCGCCGAGTCTATCTTCTCCTGTATTTCCTTCCTTAGCGATTCAGGGTTCGTATGTGACTGCAGCTTTGAGAATTCCATGTCGATAATATGCGGTGATTTTGCCGCGGCAAGGTAAGCCGGTCTCGCGATTACTTCGCAGCCGATTAATTTGTATCTCATATATTTATATTCCTCCGGCAGCCGACCGTTTGCAAAAAGTCATGCTTGCACCTGCGGCGGCACTTCGTCGGCTATTTCCAGCTTTCCGGCTTCTTTTGACAGGTTCACTCCCAGGACATTGACATTGACGCTGACAACCTTAAGCCCCGTCATATCTTCAACGGCTTTACGCACCCTGGCCTGCATATTGCGCGCAACCTCGTGAATCTTGCATCCATACCGGATTATTACGGCAATGTCGATGTTCGCCTGGTCTTCCTTCATTTCCACTTTTATTCCCCTGCCCGGGGTCTTCTTGCCGATCATCCCCGCGATGCCGTCTATAAAGCCAGTACTCATGGACGCGACATTCTCGTCTTCCGATGCCGCAATACCCGCTATTGCAGCCACGACTTCCTCGGAAATCCTGATCTTGTCTTCCCTGATCTGCTCTTTCAACTGTTCACTCATTTTAAAATACCTCCTGATTATAATTACCCAAAATACACGTACCCAAAATACACGCCGGGCATATCGACCCGGGATCCCACCTGAAAATCACGCCTAAAAGTCTGCCGATTTGGGTGTCCTGGGGAACGGTATGACGTCCCTTATATTCTGCATTCCGCTCAGGTACATCAGCGCCCTTTCGAAACCCAGCCCAAACCCGGCGTGTTTCGTACCCCCATACTTGCGCAAATCCAGGTACCACCAGTAGTCCTTTTTGTCAATGCCCATTTCTTCCATGCGCTTTTCAAGAATATCGTACCGCTCTTCTCTCTGGCTCCCGCCGATTATCTCGCCTACGCCCGGAACCAGCAGGTCCATCGCGGCAACCGTTCTCCCGTCATCGTTCAGCCTCATGTAAAACGCCTTGATTTCCTTGGGATAATCCGTTACAAACACCGGCCCTTTAAAAATCTTCTCAGTCAGGTATCTTTCATGCTCGGTTTGCAAATCGCAGCCCCACTTGACGGGGTAAGTGAATTCCGCCTTTTCTTTTTCGAGAAGCTCTACCGCTTCCGTATAAGTAATATGCCCGAATTTCGAGGCGGCCAGGTCCTTCAGCCTGTCGAGCAGGGTATTGTCAATAAACCTGTTGAAGAATTCCATTTCCTCGCCGACATTTTCAAGGCAGTAATTCACCAGGTATTTCAGCAATTCTTCGGCGAGAGCCATGTTTTCATCAAGCCCCGCAAATGCCATCTCCGGCTCAACCATCCAGAACTCCGCGGCATGTCTTGCCGTATTTGAATTTTCCGCCCTGAAAGTAGGCCCGAACGTGTAAATCTTCCCGAAAGCCATGCAATAGGCTTCCCCTTCCAGCTGCCCGCTGACCGTCAGCCCTGCCCTTCTTCCGAAGAAATCTTCCCGGTAGTCTACACAGCCGTTTTCATCCCTTGGGATATTTTCCGGGTCAAGAGTGGTTACCCTGAACATTTCCCCGGCGCCTTCGCAATCGCTGCCCGTAATTATCGGCGTATGCACGTATACGAAGCCCCTCTCGTTGAAAAAGCTGTGAATTGCAAAGGACAGCGCGCTCCTCAGCCTGAAAACGGCTGAAAATGTATTTGTTCTCGGCCTGAGATGCGCAATTGTGCGTAAGAACTCGAATGAATGGCGCTTTTTCTGAAGAGGATAATCCGGCGCGCACAAACACTCGACATCAACAGCCGAAGCCTTCAATTCAAAAGGCTGCTTGGCCCCGGGCGTTTCAACAAGCAACCCCCTGGCTCTTATTGAAGTTCCCTGGGGCAGCCTGGCAATTTCCCTGAAATTTTCAACCACGCCCTCTTCAAAGACTACCTGCAGGTTTTTTAGGAATGAGCCGTCATTCAATTCGATAAATCCGAATACCTTTGAATCCCTTATTGTCCTTATCCACCCGGCCACTTCGACCTGCCTGCCGCAATAAAGGCCGGGATTTTGGTATAGCTGCCTGACGCTTGCTGTCACCTGCTTCTCCTCCTGAATTAACTAATAAAACTACTGAATACAAGTAATGTACGCATGTGCTGTTACTAAATATTATTATATCACGTAAAGAAACATATCACTATTTATATTGCCGGTAATGGCGTATTCATAATTTATTTAAAATCCTCAAAACCTAAGCGTAATGAAGCGGATTCGGGCAAATGCCCGGCTTGAACTTCCGATTGTCCGTCAAATGTGGGTTATAATAATAATTAAGCAGGCAGCTGTGAAGAGGGAGTGGCAGGGATGGCCAGAGGACTGGAAAAATATAACCGGAAAAGGAATTTTGAACAGACGGGCGAGCCTGAAGGGGAACGCCAAGAGAAGCCGGAAGCAGGCGGAACACCGGCAGAGCCCGAAGAACGCCTGCGGTTCGCAGTCCAGCACCACCTCGCCAGGCGGGACCACTACGACCTGCGCCTGGAATGGGACGGTATTCTTCTAAGCTGGGCGGTTCCCAAGGGGCCTTCCTATAATCCCCGTGACAAGAGGCTCGCAGTACAGGTGGAGGACCATCCTATTGAATACAGGAATTTCGAGGGAACCATTCCAAAGGGAGAATATGGCGGCGGAACGGTAATGCTTTGGGATGAAGGCTTTTGGGAGCCCCAGGCGGATGTGGATGAAGGACTGGATAAAGGCTCTCTCAAGTTTGTCCTGAAAGGGAAAAGATTAAAGGGCAAATGGGCCTTGATCCGGCTGAAATCAAAAGAGGGCAGCGATGAAAACAACTGGCTCTTGCTTAAGGAAAAAGATGAATACTCCAAAAATGACGATGGGATTTCCGGGTTTACAACCAGTGTCAGGACCGGGCGGACCATGGAGGAAATCGAGGAAGGAGCGCCTGAAAAGATTGTGAGAAACCCCTTTGACAAAATCGATGTGCAGCTCGCCAGGTTTGTTGAAAAAGTCCCCCAGGGTGATGATTGGCTGTATGAGCTGAAATATGACGGCTACAGGATAATAGCATACCTTGAAAACAACAGCGTCCGGCTTGTTACCAGGAACGGCCATGATTACACCGGGAAGTTCCGCGATATCGCGTTATCTCTTATCGACTGGGCCGGCGGAAGAGCAATGGTCCTGGACGGGGAAATGGTCGTTGCCGACGAGAAGGGCAGGACTGATTTCCAAGCCCTGCAAAGCTACATGAAAAATCCCGGGAGCAAGAAACTTACCTATATCATATTTGACCTCCTTGCGCTGGACGGAGAAGACATGAGGAAACAAAGCCTGGCAGAAAGGAAAGAAACACTTGAAGCGCTCATGAAAGATGCGCCCGGCAACCTTGTCTACAGCAGGCATGTCAGGGGAGACGGGGAGGCATGTTTCCTTGCGGCCTGCAAATTAGACATGGAAGGAATAGTAGCGAAAAAATCCGGTTCCGTGTACAGCGGGACGAGAAACGGCGACTGGGTCAAGATAAAGTGCGACAAAAGGCAGGAATTCGTTATCGGGGGATATACGCTTTCTGATAAAAAAACAAGCGGAATAAGTTCGCTCCTTCTCGGAGTTTACGAGGGGAATGAATTAATTTATGCAGGGCGCGTCGGAACAGGCTTTACAGAGCGGAGCATGAAAGAACTCGTGGAAAAATTTGAACCAATAAAAAGGAAAACGCCTCCTTTCAGGCAAGCTCCGGCGCCTGGAAAAAATGAAAAAATCACATGGCTTGAGCCTGTACTGGTCGCGGAAGTCAGGTTCTCCCAGTGGACCGATGACAATCTCCTGAGGCAGGCTAGCTTTAAAGGACTCAGGACGGACAAGGATCCTCGGGACATAAAAAGGGAGATCGCAGAAAAAGATATAGACATGGATGATAAGGAACAGGAAGATGCGGAACTGGCAGGCAAAAACCAGGAGGATGCGGAATTGGCAGGTAAAAACCAGGAAAACGGGAAATCGGCGGATGAAACCTCCGTCTCCGGTAAAGCGCAGGATGAAAAGTCAAAAAGTGAGCAATCGCCGGAAACATCCCCGGAAAAGCCGGGAAAAGGCAGAAGCGGCAGCGTTGTCGTCGCCGGGATAAAAATCACAAGCCCGGACAAGGTTATATTCACAGATCCGGAATTCAGGAAGCTGGACGTAGTCCGGTACTATGAAAAGGTGTCGGAGCGAATGATGCCGTATGCCGGCAAAAGGATTCTCAGCATCGTGCGATGCCCAAAAGGAATATCCGAGCCTTGTTTCTTCAAAAAGCATCCCGGTCCTGACAACAAGGGTATTGTAACCATCCCTGTCATAAGCAGCAGCGGTGAAACGAAAGAATATTTCTATATCGGCGATGTTTCGGGAATCATATCCGAAGCACAGATGGGAACGCTGGAATTTCACGTCTGGGGAAGCCGTGCCGACAACCTTGAAAAGCCGGACATGATGGTGTTCGATCTTGATCCGGACGAGGGAATGGATCTGGAAAGGGTGCGCCAGGGCGTGAAAGATATAAAAGCCATTCTTGACGGGCTTTCACTGGTTTCATTCCTGAAAACCAGCGGGGGCAAAGGATACCATGTTGTTATCCCTTTCAAGCCGTCCGCCGGTTGGGAGGCGTTCTATGATTTTGCCGGGAAAATTGCCGAAATCATGGAACAGAAGTGGCCTGACCGCTACACGAGCAATATCAGGAAGGACAAGCGGAAAAACAAGATATTTATCGATTGGGTCCGCAACGGCAGGGGCGCCACAAGCATTGCCCCATATTCCATCAGGGCAAGAAAAGGGGCCCCGGTGTCCATGCCCATCACGTGGGAAGAACTCGAAACGGTGCCGCCCGACGGTGTCGATATGGCAGGCGCGCTGGCAAGGATAAGCGGGGATGACCCGTGGAAGGACTTCTTCCTTGTCGACCAGCGGCTTAAATAGGCTTACGCCCCGCTCGGTTTGATTATACACGTCATGTATGCTAAAATATAGCAGGCCGGTCCCGAAAACAAGGCTGATAAAGCGAATGGAGATTGTATGAAAATACTGGTTGTTTCTGACCGTGAGGAACCATATATCTGGGATTATTTCGACCACGAGCGTTTTAAAGATATCGAGCTTGTTTTGTCATGCGGGGATTTAAAGGCCGAATACCTTTCTTTCCTGGTAACGATGATAAAAGCCCCGCTGTTTTACGTGCCGGGAAACCACAACAGGAGCTATGAGACACATCCGCCGGAGGGGTGCATTTCGGCAGACGGCAGGCTCCTGACGTATAAAGGCGTCAGGATCGTGGGGCTTGGCGGCAGCATGAATTACAGCAACAAGGAATTCCAGTATACGGAGGAGCAGATGGTTAAAAGGGTGCGGAAGCTGAGACGCGAAATACGCAAGCACAAGGGCTTCGACATATTGCTGACGCATGCTCCCGCATTCGGGCTGGGTGACGGCGAAGATGTCGCGCACCGCGGCTTCCGGTGTTTCGTGGAAATGCTCGACACGTATTCACCGAAATATTTCTTCCACGGCCATCAGCATCTCAACTACGGGAAACAGGAAAGGACAAGGCAGTACAAAAACACTACCATCATAAATGCTTACGGCTACTATATAGCGGATTGCAACTTCTAGCCTCGGCAGCGCACGGTCCGGTTTCCGTTATTCACTTACCGCTTCGACAAACCAATCCATGTTTATAATCTGCTCGCGCGTGGCAAATTCGCCTTTTTTAACCCTGAGAATGCCGTTCCTGTCATGGACCGGCCCCGTGAAAGGGTGGAATGAGCCGCTGATAATCATATTTTTCAGAAAATCCAGCAATTTCTGCGTCTCAAGCGGGACCAGCCTCCTGGAATAGAAGAAATCAACTATGCCGGAATCGAGTCCCCACCAGAAATTGATGCCTTTCTGCTCCGCGCCGAAAGGTTTCCAGGTGCTATTCATCAGGTTCCTGACCATCTTTTCATAAAAGATGCCCCAGTTCCAAATCGGAGCAGCAATATATTCACGGCGTCCCCGACCTCCTCCGGCCGTACCGGCCGCTTCGCCGGTCACGGCATAGACGCCGTATTCCCCTGAAACCCTGCGGTCGGAAAGCGTATCATGGTGGGCAATAATGTCGGCGCCCCGGCTGATCAGCTCCCGGCTTGCTTTCTTTGCATCCTCCACGTTATCCCAGCTGTTGATCCATACAACCTTCACTTTTGCATTGGGATTTACCATCCTGGCTCCAAGCGCGAATGAATTGATGCCGTTTATTACCCCGGGAACGGGATAGGATGCGACATACCCAAGCGTATCGGTTTTTGTTACCGCCCCTGCAGCAATGCCTGCAAGGAACCTGGGCTCGTATATCCTGCCGAAATAGGTGTTTACGTGTTTATAAGATTGCGTTTCTGAGCAGTTCAGGAACCTGGTCCTGGGGTATTCCAGCGCGGCTTTCAGCGTTACATTAATCATAGCGGGGCTGGTAACAAACACAACATCGTTTCCATCCTCCGCGAGCTGCTTTAAAGCCCCGTACGCTTCCGGCGACTCGGGAACGTTGTCGATAAAGGATGTGACGACCGAATCGTTCAGGACCTTGCTCACATGGATTCTGCCCATTTCCTGCGAGTATGTCCAGCTTGACGTTTTAGTGTCCTTTGCGTACACGAATGCAACCTTGAATATTTTTTTCGGCCTGACAAAGGTTGTAAGGGTTGATATCAGGCTCTCACCGGTATCAATAGGCTCCGTTTGAACATCGGCGGCCTCTTTCCCGCTTAATTGCCCAAGCTCCGTTATGAATCCCTCAAGCCTTGGTTTCAATTCATCTTCGTCGATTTCATCGGGCATGCCGTAAACCGTGATGTATTCCAGGAATGCGTCGCCTGTTGTTATGGGAAGCTCCTGCCCGCCCAGTTCATGGTATACTTTTCTGAACGGCAGGTACACGGAACTGACAAACGTTTTATACCCGCCGGAAAAGTTCTCAAGATAGCTGAAGAGCCTGTTGAAAGAGTTCTTTTTCGTAAACCACACCACGTTGATGCCGGTATTCTTGTAAAAGTCAAGGAATTCATAGTATATGGATATGTTCGGATCGCTTTCATCCCTCTTCGGGACCAGCCGGTATACCTGGCCCTGTATGGAATATGCGTCGAAATATTTAAGAACGCTGACCCTCTTGTTTCCTTCCACTACATAGAACCAGTTCAGGTATTCGTATGCCTTGATGGGGTCGCGGATTCCTTCTTTCAAGTGGGCTTTGCAGAGAACCGTCCATTTGCTCGCAAATTCGCTGCCGGGCTTGAGCAGCGGCATGAAATTGCTTGCAAACGACCTGCTCCTGCCGTAAGTATAGGTGCCGACGATTTTCTTAAGAGGAATATCAATAACGCCCAGGTCCATTTCGTATACAATATCGATATTTTTAAGAACGCCTTCGAGGAAAGGCAAATAGCCGGTCTGGCCTTTCGATATATTCCTCGAATACTCTTTTTGTCCCAGCCTCCGGGCGCTTTCATACATACCCTTGGTATCCAGCAGAGCCATATCCTGCCCCCCTTTATGACAAACAGTTTATGATAGCCTTATGTCGGCCTGTCTATTCTCCTGAACTTGTTCACAATATTCTGAAGTATGCCCACCCGTTCGATATACCCTATATTGTAGGTAACTTCCGTTTCCCTCGGCACGGGGATGATGCCCAGTGTGTTGTAACCGCCCGGGAAACACTTGTATTCGACAGTTTTTTCCTTTCCGTCACACCCCAGCACATTGATCCATGTAAACGTGGGGAAATCCTTGAGCGCTTCGTTTACTCCTTCTTCCGTCTGGATATCCCTGTTGTTGATGCTGAGGATTATATCGCCGCGTTCCAACCCCATCAGCCAGGCATGGCTCCCGGGAAGCACGTCCAATATCCTGAGCCCCCGCCTCACGGCATTATACAGCGGCACCCCGTTTCTTTCAACATGCTGCGAATACAAACCGATCAACTCTTGTCCAAGCAAACAGAAAAATGTTCCCAGGTAAACCGCCCACCGGTTGTTGACCGATAAAACGGCAAGCATCAGCAGGACGGCGCCGTAAGCGAACAGCATCACGGCAGCCCGCTGCGATTTCTTTTCCGGGTGCCTCGTTATTGCTATATCCGTATAGCACAATACTGCCACGAGGCAATCAAGCCCAATCGCGAAGGCCCCTCCTGCGACGGAGGAAATATTGAACGCCGCAGGCAAATCCGCCGCAAAATCAAGCGATGACGCCAAAGGCTGCGCCATGTAAGTAAAAAAGACGACGGGAATCATCCAGAATCTCCTGATCAGGTAAGCCCCGGCAATTTCATCTTTATGCCGTATAAAAACAGGAACGCAGCTATCCTTCCTGCTTAAATAAACAAGCACGCTCTCAACAAGCTGCATTATTCCGGCAAGGCAAAGAAGGGGAGGTATGTTTATCTTTTTTATTCCGAGTATCAGACCGGCAAGCGCCAGGATGCCGGCCGCGTACGATATGCAGACGAACCTGAGATCGATCAGCAGCAGCAGGCACATGATATAGAACAGGTACTTGACAGTTTCGGCGTCTATGGCAAGTCCGGCTGATATTGTAACAAAGCTTGCCGCAAAACCCGCCAGCAGTCCGGTTAGAATAATCTGCTCGATTATCTCCCTCAAGCTTTTCGGCGCCTTGCCATATATATCGTTTTGCAGCTCAAGGTACTTCCGGTATTGTGCCCTGATGAACAAAATTACCAGGATATACAATAACGCGAAGAAATGGTTCGAAAAAAACGAATCAAGCAATTCAGCGGCTATCGCTCCGGCTATCTTAAGCACATATGTTCAACTCCCCGCAACTTTATGCCTTAGCCGCCGCAACCCGCGGCCTTGGTACCGAGCATGCTTTCCAGTCGCTTCTGTATTTCCAGCAGAAATTCCCTGGTGTTGAGTATCTTCTTATCAGGAGCCTCCGAAAGCGCCGCCAGGTCTCTTGTCATAACACCCTCTTCAATAGTTCTCAGCGAAGCAGCCTCCAGTGTGCCGGCAAAATCCGCCAGTTCCTTTTTCCCGTCCAGTTCTCCCCTTTTCTTCAGGGCGCCGGTCCACGCAAAAAGCGTCGCTATCGGATTTGTCGAGGTTTCTTCACCTTTCAGGTACCTGTAGTAATGCCTTGTAACGGTTCCGTGGGCAGCCTCGTATTCATAATGCCCTTCCGGCGAAACCAGCACGGAAGTCATCATTGCAAGGCTTCCGAAAGCCGTGGCGACCATGTCGGACATGACATCGCCGTCATAATTCTTGCACGCCCATATCATTCCGCCCTCCGAGCGGATGATCCTGGCTACTGCGTCGTCTATAAGCGTATAGAAATATTCGATGCCCGCTTCCTTGAATTTTTCCGCGTATTCGTTGTCGAATATCTCCTGGAATAAGTCCTTGAAGGTATGGTCATACTTTTTTGAAATCGTGTCCTTGGTGGCAAACCACAAATCCTGCTTTGTACTGAGCGCATAATTGAAGCATGATCTCGCAAAGCTCTTTATGGACTTGTCGGTATTGTACATTCCCATGACGACGCCCGGACCGTCGAATTCAAATATCGTATCGGCAAGCTGCTCCCCGTTCCGTCCCTTGAAAACAAGTTCCGCCCTGCCCGGGCCTTCCACCCTGTATTCCGTATTTTTATAAATGTCCCCGTAGGCATGCCTGGCTATGGTAATCGGCTTCTTCCAGGTGCGGACGGACGGGCTTATGCCGTTAACAACTATCGGCGTCCTGAAAACCGTTCCGTCCAGTATTGCCCTGATGGTTCCGTTCGGACTCTTCCACATCTGCTTGAGGCCGTATTCTTCGACCCTCTGGGCATTTGGAGTGATTGTGGCGCACTTCACGGCCACGCCATATTCTTTCGTCGCATTTGCCGCGTCAATGGTCACCTGGTCGCACGTTTCGTCCCTGTGTTTCAGCCCCAGGTCGAAATACACGGTGTTGAGTTCTATATAAGGATTCAGCAGTATATCTTTTACTTGTCTCCAGATGATTCTCGTCATTTCATCGCCGTCCATCTCCACTATGGGCGCCTGCATCCGGATTTTTTCGCTCATTTGTCAGACTCTCCTTTCATCTGCCGCAACGCTTTTGTTTTTGTCTCCATTTATTATTGTCCTTTTGCGTTCTCAATTGAATGTATTATAACATGATTTTCCTTAAAGCAAAATATTTACTGATATTTTCCGGGCTGCGCAGCGACGCCCGGGCAATGTCATTCACTTGCATTCCTTTTTGTTCTATAATAATTCTATAATAGCAAAATAACAAACAGCGCTTTGAGCATGAATGCCTGCGGATAATGCATCGGTTTGGGGGGATAGTTGTGAAGGAACTCGTCAGAATGTGGAGATACGGCCTCATGGTCGCGCTCACCGTGTTGTGCGCAGGCATATACATGCTGTTCCTTCTGCCCACAAAATCGATACCCATTATACCGGGTATAACCGAAATCAGGCTTGCCTCGCTGCTTCCGGTAATATTCGGTCTTCTTTTCGGTCCGGCGGGAGCTTATGGTTCGGCGCTGGGCAATCTCTGCGGAGATTTCTTCGGTACGCTTTCAGCCGGCTCCGTGTTCGGTTTTATCGGCAACTTCATGTACGCTTACATACCATATAAATTATGGTACGGTATAAAGCCAAGGCAGGGCGAAGACAACTCGCCCACAATAAATTCGGCACTAAAGCTTGCCCAGTTCGGCATTATCAGTTTCATATCAAGCGCAGCATGCGCGGTAATCATCGCATGGGGACTTGACATTTTAAAACTGGCAAGCTTTATTGCCGTTTCAATTATCATTACATTGAACAATACGGTAATAACACTGGTTTTGGGGCCTATTGCTCTTCCCCTTCTTTATTCCTTTGCAAAGAAGCATAAATTGCTATGGAGTGATATCATGCACCCCAGGGACTTCAGCAGGCCGTTTTCGGACAAGGCTCAACCACCGCTAATGGTTGCGGCAGGTGCTGTCGGAGGTCTTGTTTCAGGTTTGGCAGCGAGTTACTTGTTTGCGGGTCAGACTATTTCAGGCCACTTTTCGACAACCGGCGCCGGAAATATAGCTACCGCATTAATCGTATTGCCTTTTCTGATAATAATGTTTTACGGGTCGCTCGATTCCTGAGGCACACTGTTCCGCCCATAGTACATCAGAATCAGATTATCGAGTTCCCGGCTTTTCTTCTGTACAATGGTGCTTGTCAGGTTATCCTCGCATTCGATAAGATGGTGCAACTCCCTGCGCATTTGATTGATATAATCCCTCTGGCCCGTATACTTCTCATTTTTCAAGGTTATCCGCCTCCCGCCGGCATAACGGTGATTAGCCCTGTTTATTATTGAAAGCGCTGGATAGAAATTCTATAAATTATTATATTACATTATAATTGATAATTCAACATATTTTCCCTTTTTTAAGTCAAAAAAGTTGCTATAATGTCGGGTGAGCATAGCTCGATTCGTGTTCCTGCAGCGATTCGTAGGGCGTCCCCATGACAACCCGGATGCGGTGGAATCCGTTCATTGTCAAATCTACAAACCCTTCGGGTGATCTCTTCCCGTCTACTTCGACATACAAAACTCCCCGGTTGACCCTTTCCGGGTTCCTCACCTCTATATGGAACGAGGACATTCCGGTGTGGTACTCAACGACAAATTTCTCCCAGCTTTTCGGAATGCACGGGTCGAAATACAGCCTGTCTCCTTTTTTCTTAAATCCAATAATGTTTTCGAGGCCTACCTTGTAAAGCCATCCCGCCGATCCGGTGTACCATGTCCATCCTCCCCTTCCCGCATGCTGATCATCCGCGTATATGTCCGCCGCTATCACGTAGGGCTCAACCTTGTACCTGGAATATTCAATATCGGTTCTTGCATGGTTGACCGGGTTAAGCATGTGGAACAACTCGCCCGCCTTGTCGCCCATCCCGAGCTTTGCAAACGCCAGTACCACCCAAATCGCCGCATGGCTGTAGTGGCCTCCGTTTTCCCTCACCCCGGGCACATATCCCTTTATATACCCGGGATACAATTCTCCATCGTCGAAAGGCGGGGTTAAAAGCTTTATCAGGCCTTCTCCCTCGACTATGAGGTATTTTTGCACCGCAGCCATCGCTTCCCGCATCCGCTGCGGCTTTGCGCTTTCCGAAATCACGGACCACGACTGGGAAACGGAATCTATCATGCACTCGGAATTCTCTGCCGAACCAAGCGGAGTCCCGTCATCAAAATATGCTCTCCTGTACCAGCTGCCGTCCCACGCTTCCTTTTCAATATTTTCCTGCAGCAATTCGGCTGCGCCCCGGTATTTTTCAACCCGCTTCAAGTCGTTCATATACTGGCATACCGGTATGAATTTCCTGAGTATGGAGATAAGGAACCATCCGAGCCAAACGCTCTCGCCCCTTCCTTTGTTTCCGATCCCGTTCATGCCGTCATTCCAGTCGCCGCAACCCATAAGCGGAAGCCCGTGAGGTCCTGTCGCCAGCGATCTGTCTATTGCAAGAACGCAATGTTCATAAAGACTGGCAGTTATTTCCGATTTCACCGGCTCCTCGTATTTTTCATCCTCATTTTCGTCCAGGACGCTGCTTTCCAGGAAGGGAACCTGCTCGGCAAGTATGGCCATGTCGCCGGTTTTTTCAAGGTACTCGGCCGTGACGTAAGGCAGCCAGAGAAGGTCGTCCGAGTACCTGGTGCGGATCCCGTTTCCCCGCTCCGCATGCCACCAGTGCTGTACGTCGCCTTCTTTAAATTGCCTTGAAGCATGCAGCAATATCTGGTATCTTGTCAATTCGGGCAATGTATTTAAAACAGCCATGCTGTCCTGCAGCTGGTCCCTGAAACCATATGCCCCGCCGGCCTGGTAATACCCCGACCTTGCGCGTATCCTGCATGCTATCGCCTGGTACAACAGCCAGCCGTTCATCATGATGTCGAAAGAGTCATCCGGCGTGTGCACCTGGATACCTTCCAGGTTTTTTCTCCAGTATGATTTCACATATTCCAGCTCTTTCTCCGCGGTATCCGGGTTAACCAGCCTTTTGGCGTATTCTGCGGCTTTGCGTGGATTTTCCGCGCTTCCCAGGAGAAATACAACTTTTGTCTCTTCTCCGGGCTCAAGCAATACTTTCCCCGCAACAGCCATACACGGATCAAGGCCGGCCCCGGTCGTACCCGAAAGCTGTGCGCCTAAAACTGAGAAAGGCTTGACAGGGTCGCCATCAAGCCCGAAAAACGATACCCTGTCTCCCGTTGCCGAGCCGGTTCCGGCGCTGGTGCACATGAATGCGACTCTTCCGGCAAAATCCCTGCTGTACTTGTTTTCAGCATAAAGGATGCCGTTTTCGATCCATGTAACTATATACGGGGCAGTCACGCTCTCGTCAACGCCAAGCACCGGCCTGGCATAATACATGATTGTCAGGTTCCTCCTTTTGCCGGTAATATTCCTAAACGTCATCAGGCACACTTTTACAGGTTCGCCAGGCGCGGCATACATGGCCAGCGCCTGTTCAAGACCGCTGCTGCAATGCTCAAAAATACTGTAGCCAAACCCGTGCCTGACGGTGTAGGGGCCGTCGCCCCCGGCCGGCATGGGCGTGGGGCTCCAGTAATTCCGTTCCTCCTCGTCGATAATATAAAAGATTTCTCCCTGGCGGTCCGTTACCGGGTCGTTCGCCCACGGGGTCAGCTTGAATTCCCTGCTGTTTACCGCCCATGTGTAGCCGCCTCCGCTCTCGGTAACGATAAACCCGAAATTCCTGCCGGTAATTACATTGCTCCATGGCGCAGGAGTGCGGCGGTCGTTCCCGAGATTAATAACGTATTCCCTTCCGTCCTCGGAAAAGCCGCCTATGCCGTTATAAAACAGGAGTTTTCTCTCATGGCTTGGATTCGGCGAAATGATGCAAGGCCGGCGCTCCGGCGCGTCATCCCGCGCTTGCCTGAGCGAAGCGTCCGAATACATTTTCCCAATCTGCTTGATGCTGTTTTTCAGTACATTTATACTGTCCCTGACAACGAGCTTTGCCACCGCATATAATAGCAAGACATGTTTTTTGTCCATTTCGGAAATATTTCCGACAAACACTCCCCCCGGCTGGTTGACCAGTTCCCTGGCGTGGCTTGCGGTAATTGCATTCCGGATCATATCGTTCAGCGGCTTTGAGTAGCCCTCGATCCTGTTTACAAGCAGCACAAGGTCCGTGTGCAGCCCTTTCAGCCGCCAGTATTCATGGCCCTTCAGCGCCCAGTACACCAGCTCCAGGTCTTCATCGTCGTTAATCTCGACAAGGATCACGGGAATGTCGCCCGAAATTCCAAAAGACCAAAGATCTTCCTGCGTCCCGGTGTTTTCGGCGATATACCCGGCAAATTCACGCCTGAGCGGGTTGTGGTATAAAATAAACGGTACAAGCTCCAGGTAGAATTCCACCTCGCCGGCACTCAGTCCGAGATACCTGTTCTCCACCTGGCTTCTCGTCCACGATAATTCGAATACCCTTTCCGACTGCTTCAAATCGGCGAACTTATCGGCCAGTTCCAGCGCATGTTTCCTGTTATGGGCCGCGGCTACGGCAAACACTGCTTTAACCGTCTGCCCGGGGCCGATCCTTATGCGCCTGCGCAGGCACAATACCGGGTCAAGAACCGAACCTGCGCTGTTGCTGAGCGGCTGGTCCGGGTCCAGGGCCTGTGGGTTTGAAATATCGCGGTTTCTGCCTATAAATTTCATCCTGTCGGTCTCATAATGCAGATCTCCCACGACGTCCCCCTCAATGGTCAGCGTATGCATAAGCCATTGTTGCTTATGGCCTCTCGCCCTCTGTCTCCTGACTGCCAGCAGGCACTTTTTTTCCTTTACAAACTCAGTTTTTATGAACAGTTTGCTGAAAGCAGGATGGGCCGCATCTTCCCTTCGCGGCATAAGCACAACCTCCAGGTAGCTTGTAAGTTCTATAACCCTTGTATGCTCGCTGTGGTTTGTAACGTATATTCTCCTGATTTCAGCGTTATCCTCGGGCGACACTGCAATTTCCAGGTGCGATTCAATATTGCCGTCTTTCCTTACGTACTCGGCTTTATTTGGCGAAAATACGACCCTGTATTTTTCGGGTTCCTTGATGTAAGGATCATATGTCGCCGACCAGGCGGTATTCGAGTTTATATTTTGAATAAATATATAGAACCCGTTTTTTGCAAAGTAGTCGTCTTTCCACCTTGTTACGGCCATATGACCGTTCATGCTGTACCCGGAGCCGCCGTCCGTGACCATTACCGAGTAGGTTCCGTTTGAGAGAATATGCGCCTTGGGAGGAAGGCTTTCAGGAAGGCCGTATACTCTGATCGCAGCGCCGTCGACTTGCTCCTGCCTCTTTACAACGGCTGCCCTTCCGTCCTTGAATTCCCTTGCGTAAACAGCTTTTTCCGGTATCTTTTCCTGCAGCAGGAGTTCTGCCGATTGTATGACCGGGTTCGAGTGAAAACGCTTCTGCAGGATACCGTCATTGAAAAAATTGTTCAGCGCCGCCAGGCTCATGCCCTGGTGATGGGCCATGAAGCTTTTTACAATGTGGTAGCGCCTGCCCTTGTCAAGCCTTGAAGGAGTAAAATCAATTGCTTCGTAGTAGCCCCACTTTCCATCCATTCCAAGGTCGGCCAGTTCTCTCAGGTTATCGACGGCGGCCTCGGGATCGACGCATAATGCAAGCATCGAGGCGTACGGCGCCGTCACCATGTCATTGGCGAGTCCCCTTTTGAGTCCAAGTCCCGGTATGCCAAAAGCCTTGTACTGGTAATTCAGGTTGAAGTCCAGCGAACTGTAGCCCGATTCCGAAATGCCCCAGGGTATTCGGCGTTGTTTTCCGTATTTCTTTTGCGCTCTTACCACAAAGAAATATGTCTCGTCAAATATGGTACTCTCATAGTTTCTCATGATAAGCAGCGGCATCAGATACTCGAACATCGTTCCCGTCCACGACACAAGCGCCCTGCCTCCGTCGGCCAGCGTCATTTTCCTGCCCATGCGCGTCCAATGCCTGCGGTCGACTTCACCCCGCGCTATTGCTATATAGCTCGCCTGCCTGGCCTCCGAGGCAAACAGGTCGTAGTATGACTTGCTCAGGCGGCCGTCTTCGGCGTTGTAGCCGATTGAAAACAACATCCTCTTGGGGTTGAAAAGCGGCGAAAACTCGGTTTCATCTATGAGCTTTGTAATTCTTTCTATGATATCATTGTTTCGCCTGATATTTTCTTCAATATAGGCTGCAGCCAGGTTGAGCATGCGGGACAGTTCCTTCACTTTCTCATATCCCGCATCCGCCTCCGTGGGAATTCCGCCATCCAGGAGGCTCGCCGCCGCACGGTAACGTGAGAGCAATTCTTCGGGCGGGCCCGGCTTCAGCATACTTTCATGCAATCCCGAATCCAGTTCTTTTAAGATATTTAATAAATCCACGTTCCGCAAGAAAGGATAGAACGAATGCAGCTCGTCCGAGTACTGTTCAGCCATCCCGACCAACTTTTTCATCCAGCTTTCTTTCTCATCTCCGCCGTCAGCCGGATTTGACGATTCAACAAGGAGACGGATATCGCCAAGCACGGACGCCCATTTTAAAAGGTCCATGCCTGCTGATTCGCCGAGTTCCTCCAACTGTCGCCTGATTCCCAGGCAGGCTTCCGTACCCTTCCGTCCATACGCCAACTCAAGCGTATCTATCAATCCCAATGCCATGGAAGGTCTTGGCGCCTGTATGCCTTGATATTCCTTCATTCCTTCCCTCAGCGCCATCATGTACCCGACCAGGTTGCCGCTGTCCACCGTGGATACATACAGCGGCCTCAGCATTTCGAGGGATATCGTGTCGTACCAGTTGTATAAATGCCCTTTCCATTTTTCAAGCTTCTCTATTGTATTTATCACCTTGTCCAGTTTTTCAAGCATGCCGGTCCAGGAAATGTACCCCATGTCGCATGCTGAAATAACCGAAATCAGCATAAGCCCGATATTGGTGGGCGAAGTCCGGTGCGCCACGCCTTTTGGCGGATCCTCCTGGTAATTGTCGGGCGGGAGGTAATTGTCGCTTTCACCGGCAAAATCCTCGAAGAAGCTCCACGTTTTTCTCGATACCAGCCTTAGAAATGAATAATCCTCCGACGACAGCCGGTGACGCTTCCTGGGCGTCGACTTGCTCGCCCGGAAGGCCGCTGCGGGAGCAATTATCCATATAAGCGCCGATGCTGCGGAAGGTATGATGCTTCCCCGGTCTCCCCACTGCAGGGAAATGAGAATGGCCACAGCCGCCGCAATGGAAAACCACATTTTCCTCAAGTAGGTTCCCATGTCATTCCTGGCACTGCTCTCAACATCCGCCGCGGTTACCCATTCAAGCATGTTTTTATGCGTGAAAAAGACCCTGTAAACCGTGCGGATAATGGCGTCTGCCATAAGATACGCCTGGTGCGGCATCAGCATGAATAGCATGACCGATTGATAAACAGCCGCCTTCGTTCCCGTAATGACCGTGGAGCTTGTCTTGCTCTTCCTGCAACCCATGTTTCCTGACAAAAGCGCGTTCATTATGCCGGTCGTGACGGGAGAAACCGTGACAAGAACCGCAAACCCTATCCATACAAGGCTGTTTCCGGGCAGCAAAACAATGCCTGCAAAGATTAAAACAAGTAATGACGGGTAAAGCAGGCTTCTTCGAATGTTATCGAATATTTTCCATTTTGACAGGAAGGACAACTGGTTCTTTATTTTTATGCCTTCCCTGTTCCTGGTCTTCCCGGCCAGCCACGGCAAGAGCTGCCAATCGCCCCGGACCCACCTGTGCTGCCTTGCGGCATACGAATTATATCCTGCCGGGTATCCGTCGACAAGCTCGATATCGCTAACCAGCCCCGCGCGCAAATGGCAGCCTTCAAGAAGGTCATGGCTGAGTACGCTGTTGTCAGGTATCCTGTTTTCCAGCACTTCCCTGAATATATCCACTTCATATATGCCTTTGCCCGAAAATATGCCCTCTCCGAATATATCCTGGTATATGTCCGATACCGCGGTAGTATAGGGATCGATGCCTCCCTGGCCGGCGAATACCCTTGTGAAAAACGAGCGGTTCGCGCTGAGTATGCTTATGCTTATGCGCGGCTGCAATATGCCGTATCCTTCCTTTACAAGTCCGGTTTTTTCATCGATTACCGCCCTGTTCAGCGGGTGTGCTATCGTACCTATCAGCTTCTTGGCAACGCCCATCGGAAGGTTGGTATCCGCGTCTAATGTAATTACGTATTTAATCCTTGGCAGCCCGGATATGTCGCCGGATACAATTTTATAACCGGTATCTTTCTCGCCGCGAAGGAGCCTGTTTAGTTCTACAATGGCGCCCCTTTTCCTTTCCCAGCCCATCCACCTGTCCTGTGAGGTGTTGTATGACCTTTCGCGGTGGAAATAATAGAAAACCGACGGACCGTTACCGGAATATTTCCTGTTCAATTCCGCTATCCCTTTCATTGCCGTATCAACCACGGCGTCGTCGGACGGCTGGTTCTTTGCCGGCGCATCCTTGAAGTCGCCGACGAGCGCGAAAAACAGGTTGCGATCACGGTTGGCAAGATAATATACTTCAAGCTGGTGTATCAGCCTGGAAGCGCTCTCAGGGCTTGTGAGCAAGGTCGGGATGATAACCATCGCCGCGAACTCTTCCGGTATGCCTTCCCTCAGATCAAGCTTCGGAAGCATGGTTGGCCTGTAAATATGGCTGAATATGCTGTTGGTTATTTTAATGGCAAATTCGCTGCAAGGTATAAGTACAAGAAGCGCCGTAATTGCGGGCAGGAGAAAATCTGCCCTGCCGTCCTGCGTTGCGGCGTAGTATGTCAGGTACGATGCAGTAAAAGCAATAATGAAGATGAGCATTCCGGCGTAGAGTATTTTAGGCTTCCCGGCGCTTGTAAAGAAGGATCCCCATTGCTTGCCTGCAGATTTGCCGAGAATTCCTAAAAGGTTCTTCCTGCCTTTCCCCACCAGGTAGTATCCCACATGGTCCCGGGGCGGATCGCCCATACCGTTTTCCGCGCATTCGACAGCCTTGCACGCGACATGGATCTCCGGCACGCCGAAGGCTCTCGCCAGTTTTTCGACTTCATGCCTGTAGAGATCCCGCGATTCAAAATCCATCATGCCGTATACGCCGGTGGGATCTTTCCTGAGAATCTGCTCAACCTTGCTGAGGATTTCAAAAATATCAGACCAGTCCAGGTCCGAAATAAGCTTGAGCCCGGTTATATAATTTCCGATTTCAAGCTGCATTTCCGCCTGCACCTGGTGTTCCATGGCAGTAAGCTCCGCAACGGTCAGGCTTTCATTGGAAAGCCGCTTGTTGATCAGCGCCGTTACAACGGAAACCCCTGCTCCCTGCTTTCTGAGCCTGCGGATCAGGTGCTCCGCAAAAGACGGACTGATGCTTTTCATCCCGTCCAGGTATTTCTTCAGCGTGATTTCAATTTGCGCATCGTCAATATCCGGGGATGATATCCGTGCCGCAAGCTCTTCCGCCTTGTGCCATTCCAGGCGGGACAGATTGATTTTGTCGCACACATATCTTATGCTTTCAATAAGGGCAATCCGCAGCATGAGCGGTATCGCCCATAGCTCGCCCATCGACAGGAGAGCCTGCGATTGGTATGCCTGGATGAAGGATGTAATGGTTTTTTCATCGATATTCCCGTTTGAATGGGCTACGATTTCCAATGCAATGGCATATACCCTCGGATATCCTTTCAAATATCCTTTTTTAAGAGACGGCAGTCTTGAATACCTGCCTCTTGACAAGTTTCTGCCGATGAACCTTACCTGCTCCGCTATGACATAGAAATTGTCCAGCAGCCATTCTGCTGCGGGAGCCGTGGGAAAAGACTCCTTGATATCCGAATTCATGGCCTTGTAAACACGGGTGATAACGCCGTAGTTTTCATTAAGCCTTCGTACAAGCCAGTGATGGCTCTTGGACGATTTCCCCACCGGGTGGTTCCTGGCGATTTCCATTGCGTGCTTTTGCAATTCTTCAGCCGCAAGCGTGGTATCCCTTACTTCGACGCAGACATCCGACCTGCGTTTCAGAAGCAATACCAGCAGATAAACTATTATGCCTGACAAAATTACATATGTTGCCGCAATCGAAAAATCCATTAAAAAATATCACCGTTCCATGTATTTTTATCACGTTTTTATAGCATACCCTGAAACGGCGATATTCATAATTAATTACATATTTTTACATAACTTTCGTTATGCATACTTTTCCAGCGCCCTGACGGCGTCGTCATAACCCAGCCGGAGGTTTCTCCTGGCCGTCCTGTTGCTGAAATCGAGCGTGAACCCGAGGCTTTCCGACGGGGATATGGTAATTATGTTCAATCCTCTTGTGTTTACCCGCCTTTTCATGCCGATACCGTAAGTTCTTAAAACTATTATGTCCTTGTATCCCCGTGAGCTGACCATGTTTATCGGGAGGGAATTATACAGGGCTCCGTCAATAAACGCCCTCCCGTCTATGATTGTTCTTTTAAATGCGGGAAAACTGGCGCTGGCAATCACGTAATCCGCCAGGTAACCGTAAGGTATTTCTTCCTTATAAATTTCCACCGCTTTTCTTCGCGTCAGGTCAACCGTAACCACGCCGAACCCGACCGGGGATTTCCTGATCCTGTCCTCGTCAAGCACGCTTTTAACCAGCTTTTCAAGCGGTTCTACATTCAGGCCTCCCTCCGAAATAACTTTTTTCAGCCTTTTAACAAATACTTTCAGCGCCTCCGGGCTGAACCCGCTGTCGGAATAGCTCGAAAGCTCGTCTTCGGAAAACTTTATTATGGTTTGGGGGTTGAGATCGTACCAGATATCATATGCCCTGTCAATGTCGCCCTGGACAACCATTGCGCCGTTCAAAGCGCCGACCGAAGTGCCGGCAACCATGGAAATCTTAAATCCCATCTCCTTGATTGCCTTGCATGCGCCGATCTGGTACGCGCCCCGTCCGCCGCCGCCTTCCAGTACCAATCCGTACATCATTCCACCTGCCTTAAAATTGCATATGCCGGTTGTCATACGCAACGTGTGTCCCCTTACATTATACTACATTGCTTCCAGAAATATAGTCTGGAAACATGCGTATTACCTCTGGTAAAATACTAGTTGACATAAGGCGGTTTATCCGGCACACATGCCCGAAAAGCAAGATTGGCCGCCTTGCAATAAATATGCCGAATCTCCGCAAGGAGTACGGGGGATGCAATACCGGGCTGCGGCAGGATTCATGTCCGCCGCTGCCCAAGGGTGAATCTCTCAGAGAGTAGGGTCTCCTCAACCCGAACCCGTTAACTAACCCCGAAGGCAAAGGAGGTATTAATATGAAGCTATTTAAAAAGGTATCATCTTTCATTGCGGTTGCCGCCGCAACAATTTTTCTGTTCGCGGCTTCCGCTTACGGCGCGAGCTACACCGTCCAGAAGGGCGACTCGCTGTACAAGATCGGACTTATGTTCAATACGTCCGTCGCAACCATCAAGTCCGACAACAGCTTGAAAAGCGACATTATTTATCCAGGCCAGAAACTGTCTGTGCGCGCAAAAACCTATACGGTGAAAAGCGGCGATACGTTGTACCTTATTGCGCTGAAACACGGCGTTTCGCTGGAAATGCTGAGGAAAGCGAATAATAAATGGGATAACATGATTTATCCCGGCCAGCAGCTGAACATCCCGTCAGCCGGCGCCGCGGCGAACCCGGGCAACGCCGGAAACACAGGCAACGCAGTAATACCATACACCGATGCCGAGCTTGATTTGCTGGCAAGGCTTGTCAGGGCTGAAGCCGAGAGTGAACCGTACGCGGCTAAAGTTGCCGTGGCCGCGGTTGTTGTCAACAGGGTGAAAAGCGATCTTTTCCCTGATACGATTACTGCGGTCATATACGAGGTAAGCAACGGGTATTACCAGTTTACGCCGGTGGAAAACGGCTGGATCAACAAGCCTGCGACACAGACGGACAGGAACGCCGCCCTTGAAGCACTAAAGGGCAGCGATCCGAGCAACGGGGCGCTTTACTACTTCGATGACAGCGCCACGAACAAATGGCTTTGGTCAAAACCCATCAAGGCCAGGATTGGCCGAATGGTATACGTGTATTAAGAAATATTGGTTGCCTGGTCAACGCAAGGTAAATAACGGGACTGTCCCTTAAGGATATACACCTTAAGGAACAGTCCCATTTTTTCTTTGGTATGAAAAACAATTGCTAGAATATCGAACCTGTGATTGTATTAGTACAAGCAAAAAGGGTGATTATTACAGCATTAATGATACCGCCGAGATAAGGATTGTTGGAAACCCTGTAAATCGCGCGCGAAATAGCCGTCGTTCCCGGCAGGATCAGTAAAAACGGGAATAGCCACAGGATGTACATGGGAGGATTCGGACCTCCGAAAGAAAGCTGGGGCCAAGCCATACTATTCGTGGTGAAATAGGTGATATACTGAACCGAAAGCATAATAATAGCCGGAACAGCAGCAAAAACCGATACTATTAAATCATTCACCCATATTCTCTTTCCGCCTGCTTGATTATAATTGAAGCTGTTGGCGGAAACAGAGGATGCTACATAGAAGATCAGGTAAAGAATCATATATGGGAACAGGGAAGTGAAAAGCAGGTTCGGATTAAATGCCTTGAATGCCAATGTCCAGATGCGGAAGTCTGTCTGGAAGAAGTAGTCTGCAAAGAATACGCAGCTGTATGCAACAACGACAACGATGATTGCAAGCAGAAGCGTCTTTGCCAGTTTGGGCAGGGGCATCTTCACTCCGCGTTCAGCAAGATCGAATCCTTGTTTCTTACCGTAAAATCTGTAGAACAGGTACATGCACACGATTGAGAATATGCCGCAGGCTGCTGCCCAGCAACCGATGGCAAAAGTCTCGGTCTGCTTGACAATAGTGGTATTAAATGTGTAGCTGATTATTGGCAAATATACAATCATTGCAAATAATGCGGCGGCAATGAGCAAGCCCCAGAACCAGGCTTTCCCCTTATTATCA
This sequence comes from Bacillota bacterium, assembly GCA_050261495.1. GTDB lineage: Bacteria > Bacillota > Clostridia > Acetivibrionales > DTU013 > JBMNKL01. Next base: position 11,762 of record JBLNDI010000038.1, on the reverse strand, counting down.
ATAGCCATCGGCTGCACGATCTCTTCTGAACGCAATGCAGAGAAGTAAGGCGTATACAGCATAAGTATAGTAAAGTTTACAATAAACAGAGCAAATCCGATCAAGCCTATAAAATTAAACAATTCCTTGACAAACCACACCTGGTTTGACGGGGCGAGCTGATTCGGCGCGCCCAGCGTCTCCTGGAAGAATTCCACCACGGCGGCCGTGGCTCTTGCACTGAAATGCGACCACGGATGGATAATAGGAGGCCTGTATATCACGCGAATGCATTCTTTTCCATCAACAGTCTCGCGATACATGGTATCAGGTTTCCTTGTTTCAAGCCCGGCAGGATCCTTTCCAAAATGCAGGAAGGATTGCGCATTTGCAGTTTTCATAAAGTATGGCGCTTGCAACTGGTTTCCATATTCATCCTTGGATTTATGGAAAAATTCATCATACATGACAGCAATCATTCCAACATCCCTGTTGCCATAAATATTGACATAATTACCGGTTGTCTCGTCGGAAAGACCGAAAGATGAGTCGGTATAAGTTGCATCGGCGCAATTAATAAGCACAGCGGAAATTAACCGTTTTTCCGGGTCGCTGTCCTGCATTACCGCCGTATTACATGACATGCCGCCCATCGAATGCCCTGTGACCCCGATACGGCTCGCGTCAACGTAAGGCAGCCTTGATACCATCAGGGCGCTTAGATATACGGCATTATTAGCCGACATATAAGTTCCGTCTGTTCCTATCAGGTCCGACTTCCCGTGCCTTGGCTGATCAGGTGCAACCACAACAAAACCGCGGCGTGAAAGCTCGATACAGTTGGCATCCTGCATCTCCTTGTTATTGAATAAACCATGGCTTGTAACAATTGCCGGAGCCGGGGTTTCCGAGGTCGCATTCCTGGGAACATAAAGATTTGCGCTCAAGGCGATTCCTTGATCCGTCTCCCAATACAATTCTTTAATTGTCACATTGCCTGCCGACGTTTGAATGATGGATGCAACGACCATACTGATCAGCATCAGGGCGATAGATATGCATAGCCATACCTTTGCCCTTTTCTTCGCTTGGTCTGTCCTTTGTTTTACAGTACTCTCAAATACCATATTTGACCTCCCTCTCTCCTTCTTACTATTTTCGAAAGCATTAAACGCTTTCAATTTTATATTTAGGGGTATAAGATTTCGCTTATTTCCCCTAACGTTCGGAAAGAACAATCGGGAATTGCAAATAATAAAGCAAAGTACGACTTGTCAAAAAATAAAGAGCCACAATATAGGGGCTTACGACCCGAATAATGTGACTCCTTTTCTCCACACACTAATTATTTATTTCTCCAGCATATTTATTTTAACATAACACAATTGTAATTGCAAGAAAAATTTTCATGGAAATAGCATCATCCTTCCCCTGTATGATGCCTCAATTGCGCCATATCCCCGTCCTTGGGGAAAAGGGCATAATAACCTGTTTCGCCGCCCTTTTTATATGCGTGCCGCCTGGTCAACATAACATATGCTGCGGTTTATATCACAGAGCCTTCCTTCATACACCGGGATGAGGCAGTCTATTTCATAAAAATCGTGTGGAGTGACAAGGGAAGGATCCTTGCCGAAGTCATGTATGCCGCTCGATTGAAGCATGGTTGCGACGAACTGCGTACAGAAGAACTTATTCTTTCTCCGCAGCGGTATGTTAAGCATGACTGCGAAAAGTCCAAGCAAGTTATACCCGTATTTTTCCCTGTCTATTATGAAAGATTCAACGGAACATTTTAATTTCTTGAATTTCTGTTCTTCGACTTCCAGCCTGTAAATGGCGCAGGTCGTATCGCCGAATGCCTTGAAAAGACCGGTGTCTTTTATGTTCTATTATAAATCCGCCTATAAGCGGAAACCACCTGATCTTTCTTCCGAAGCTGTAAAACTCGTTCATCCCGGGGTCCAGGCAAAGCGATACATGATTGTACCTCGATTTTGTATAAATCTTTATGCACTTGGAAACCCATGTGCCTGTCGCAGTCATTACCAGGTAAACGCTTTTCATTTGCCGACCCCCGAAGTGTGCCGATCCGCCTTGATAACAAGAAGGAGATTACATAATTATATTACGTACATTATACAAGCCGGCATTTCTCCCGTCAAGCACCACAGACGATGCGGGCGCGCGATGCCTAAGGCATGGATGCCGATTCATCCGCGCCCGCTTGAGGACGAGTCAAAGCATTACAGCCTGCGCATGACGGAACCTGATGTCATATTTACGCTATGTCCGCCCGTTCGCTCTGAGCTTTCATCGCCCGCGTTGAAGTGAGACAGGAGCCTGCCCGTGACGGAACATGATGTAAAATTGCAAGCCGCCCTGTCCACCCAAGGTCATGCTACGCCGAACAGGCTATCCCTTAGTGTCCGCCTTGCCCTGAATATCCTGTTTTTAATAATGGACATCGGTTTCCCCAGCGATTCGGCAATCTCCTTGTACGACATCCCTTTCTGGTGGTACATGACAATCGGCTCCCTGTACATCTCGGGCAGACCTTCTATCGCCTCTTTCAGCATCCGTGTTTTTTCTTTCCGGAGATAATGCTCCTCGGGCGAATTGCCGCCGATTTTTATGTTTTCCATCTCCTCGAGGGAAACTGATTTCATTTTATTTCGCCTGACATGGTCGAGGCAGATATTGGTCGCAACCTTGACGCACCAGGTGGAGAACTTGAACCTGCTGTCATACCTGGAAAGCGATTTGTATATTTTTATGAAAGCTTCCTGCGCCATGTCGTCTACTTCCCCGCTGTCCCTGGAAAATTTATATGCAACTGAGTAAATAAGCCTTTTATACCTTGAAACCAACTCGGAAAAGGCGTCCTTGTCGCCATTGAGGCATGCTTGCACCAATTGATAATCTGTTCTTTCCATTTGTTTACCCTCCCCGATATTTCTAATAATATGACCGCATGTCTACCCGGGTTTGTTGCGTTCATCATTTACAATTAAAGTATATTGCTCCGGCATGGCAAATACATCAGTCAAAAGGGGAGTTTTAAAGCAGGACATACGGTTGGTTTTTTACCTGGCCTCATGGATAGCGGCTAACCCGTCCGAACGGATAATATCAAGCAGCTTGTCCGGGTTCTCCCCTTTGCTGGCAAAAGCATCCGCGCCCGCTTTTATTGCTGCTTTTTCCGCTTCGGGATATACGCTGAGGGCAATAATCCTGGCATCGGGCGCAATGCGTCTCAACACCGGTATGACATTGTCCATGGTTTGTCCCGACAATTCCCAGTCGAGCAGGACAAGATCGGGCTTTTCACTTTCAGTCTCTTCAAAAAGGCTCTTTAACCCCTCTGCTTCGGCAAACGCAAACGGTCCGCCCTTGTTTTCCAATAATATTCTTAACGCGCAACGCACATCAGCTTGGTCGTCAGCAATCAACACCTTCATCCGTATCACCCCTATATATGCTTTATTCCCTTCTTTTCTCCGACGTTAACCCATTATTATTTGAACGTCACGCCTGCAATCGGTTAAAATCTCCTTCAGCCCCGCATAAAACCGCCCTTGCCCGGCATAAATCGCTTCCTGTACGGCTGAACGCCTCTTGTTTTATTTTTATTGTAATAAAAAATCCCCCCTTGTGCTTCAATCACATGGGGAGATTATTTCCGGCCGGATGACCAGTCTTCGGCCTGGCCGGATGGCCAGGTTCCTGTTTACCCTCATACCAGCTTTTTCTGGATTGCAACTGCTACGGCTTCTGTCCTTCCGGATACGCCGAGCTTGGACAATATGCTGCTCACATGGAATTTAACGGTCGACCTGCTTACGAACAGCTTCTCGGCAATTTCGGGATTGCTGAGTCCGTCGACCATCATTTTCAGTACTTCCTTTTCCCTTTCCGTAAGCACATTGTCGCGTGTCTGCCTGCGGCCGGACGCTTTCATCAACACCTGCGTCGCCTCGGGAGCCAGCGTCGGACGCCCGGCATATGCGGAACGTATGGCCTGGGCCAATTCCTCGGCTGATACGTCTTTAAGCAGGTATCCGATAGCCCCGGCTTGAATGGCACGTTCAACCAGGTCATCTTCCTTGAAGCTTGTAAGCGCGATTACCTGTATGCCTGGAAATCGTTCGCGTATTTCCTGTATAGCCTGCGCTCCATCCATCACGGGCATTACAAGATCCATCAGCACGACATCCGGCTTGGCTGAAGCGCATGCTTCCACGGCTTCCTTCCCGTTGGACGCCTCTCCGACCAGCTCAAAGTCTTCAAATATTTGCAGGAATGCTCCCAGCCCGCTTCTGACAACGCTATGATCATCTACAACGAGAATTTTAATTTTTTTGTTTTCCATGCCTATCCCCCGTTCCGGCACTGGCGGTTTTACCGCCATGCACGATTATAATTATTTTCCGCCGACCCATTCCAGGGATACAACCGTGCCTTCGCCCGGCCTTGACGCCACTTTCAGTTTCGCCCCGACCGATTCGGCGCGCTCCTTCATTATTCCAAGCCCAAAATGGCCGGAAACGACCTTTTCCGGTTCGAATCCCCGGCCGTCATCGGACACTCTCAGCCCGGCGACAATGACTCCCAGTTGTTCGTCTTCGTTTACCCTCAGCTCAACCGCCGCTTTTTTCGCACCGGAATGCTTCGCCACATTATTCAAGGCTTCCTGCGCCACGCGGTAAAAGACGGTCTTTACCTCCAAGGGCAGCTTTGCCGTACCCTTAATATCCAGTTCGACCGTAATCCTTGCCCGGCCTGTGATTGCTTGCGCCAGTTGCTTTAAAAGCTCATTAATCGGCGCTTCCATCAGCGTTGCAGGCCTTAACTCAAAAAGCAGCATCCTCATTTCGGCAAGGGCCCCGCGTGTTAACTGCCTTAATTCCTCGAGCCTTTTCATTCCTTCGTCCCGGTTCAGTTCCCACATCTTTGGAACGACCTCGGCAATGAGGCTGGCTGAAAAAAGCGTCTGCGTCACGGAATCATGGAGATCACGGGCAAGCCGGTTTCTCTCCGCGGCTACCGCCATTTCCTCCGCCTTTTTCCTGAGGCGCGTGTTGTCGATAGCCAGTGCAGCCTGGTCTGCAAATGTCATAGCCAGGCTTATCTCTTCGCCTGAAATGGGATTATTCTGGTGCTTGCCGCCTTTTTTGAAATACAGCGCTATCCCCCCGTAAACCTCGTCCTTGCATACAAGGGGAACAGCCATTATGCCGTGGTAGTTTTCCCGCAGCCAATCAAGCCGGGAATCTTCACCGGACCCGGTTGCGCGCGACGCGCTTTTTTCCGACAAATCCGTCATTACCAAGGGTCTGCGTTCCATAAAGGCTTCCACCATGATGCCTGCTTCCGCGCCGTCAAACGCGGCGCCATTCTTTCTACCGGGCATCCCGAAGGAAGCTTCGGGTACAAGGGTCCTTTTATCATTGCCGAACCTGAACAAGACGGCTGATTCGGCATGTAAAAGCCTCGCGGTATGCTTTATGATAAAATCAAGTATATCTTCAAGAGACTTGTTGGAATTGAGCGCTTTCAGGATATCCCCGAGGCCTTCGGCCACACGCCTTCTCTGCTCGTTTTCCTTAAGCCTTCTTTTCTCCTCTTCATAAAGCCTTATGGTTTCTTCGTACAGCCTGATGTTTTTATATTCTATAGCCGCCTGGCTTGCAAAGGCCATGCCAAGTTCCACGTGATATTCATTATAAAATCCCGGCTCACTGTGATCGAGCTCCAAAACGCCTACGACTTCATTCTTGTATACCATCGGAAGGTTTACCAGGCATCGCACGCCCTTATACACGGTATCCATACAGGCGCCGGCGCGCTTCCTGAACAGAACGGCGGTGTCCTCATCCGAATGCAAATCCTTTATCACCACCGGCTTCCTATCGTTTACGCACCGAATACCCAAGACCGGCGAAAAAGCAATCTCCTGCCCTGCGCCGGGATCCGGCCGCCGCGCTATGATGCCGGCCTTCCCGCCGTCAACAACAAATATTCTTGCGTTTTTATATTCAATTATTGTTCCCAGCTTCTCAAGAATGGCCTCAAGCAACGGCTTCAGTTCCATTGTCGATGATACGAGGTTGGACACTTCCAGCAGCGTGGTAAGAAGCTTTGAATTCTGCCTGAGGACACTGTTTCCGTCCGTATTTTCCATGTTTCCCTCCGTCCCGGGTACCCCGGCTTTGCCTTTTTGACCGGGCTTACTGCGGCTTTTCCCGCTGTCGGGAATCATCTTCCGCTTTTTTTAAAATTGTATCCCAACCGGCCTGAAATATCAAGACAAGGGTGAAAAGACGGGCAGATATGGCGAATGTCAGGGGACGGGGGTTTGACATGCGGACGAATCGGCAGCGGCTTGCATAGGGTGCGAGTCAAGGCATATGATGAAACGACTCAGCGAGTCCCGCATATGCAAAACCATGGTGAGGTAAATCCGCCCGGATGGCGGATTTAGCTGGCAATGACATGGATGTCATATTAGAAGCGGCCGAACAAATTACAGGCATATGCGTTGGAATCGCTCGGAGATTTCATCCGATGCCTTGACCCGCACCCTATGCAAGCCGCCAATTCGTCCGTATTATGTCAAACCCCCATTCCCCTGACACGCCCGAATGCAAGCCCTCCTGCATTTTTCAAAGCCCGGCGTAACAATACCGCAGGATGCCTAATATAATATAGCGAGGCAGCAATGGTATCTCCTAATAAATAACCCATGGGCAGGTGTCAATATCATGCAAACAATCTCGGTGGGCTCAACCGGGCCCGATGTCAGGCTCGCCCAGAGTCTTCTCAACAGGATCGGGTACAACGCCGGGCCGGTAGATGGTGTATTCGGCCCGCTTACATACCGGGCGGTAATCGCATTCCAGCGGAACAACGGCCTTGCAGCCGACGGCATAGTCGGCCCGGCTACCTGGAATGTCATGTCAAGGCTTGCAAGAGGTTATGATACATATACCGTGCGCCCGGGCGACACGCTGTACAGGATAGCCGGGGCTTATTATACCACCGTAAACGCAATTGTCACGGCAAACCCGGGCATTGATCCCGACAGGCTGTCCGTCGGCCAAAGGCTGACCGTCCCATACGGTATTGACGTGGTAACGCTCGACGTAGCGCCCACGTATGAAATCGTCAGCCTGCAGATACAGGGACTGAAAGCCAGGTATCCGTTCCTGGAAACCGGCTCCATCGGCAGGAGCGTCCTGGGAAGGGAGCTTTATTATGTAAGGCTTGGAAGGGGAAGCAGGGAAGTGTCGTACAATGCGTCGCACCACGCGAATGAATCAATCACCACGCCTGTCCTCATGGAATTCATTGAGAACTACTCCAAGGCGTATTCGACCGGCGGAAGCATACAGGGATATAATATCAGGGAGCTCTACAACCTCACGAGCATTTACATTATTCCGCTTGTAAATCCCGACGGAGTTGATCTTGTGGCCTATTGGCCCAATTACGAGGATCCCGCGTTCACCGCGGCCGCGCGGCTTAACAGAACAGGCCTGCCGCTGCCCAGCGTATGGAAGGCAAATATAAGGGGCGTGGATTTGAACCTGAATTACCCCGCATTGTGGGAGAGAGAAAAACAGGAGGAAATAGAACAAGGCATAACCAGCCCCGGCCCAAGGGATTTCGGGGGCGACGCTCCGCTGTCCGAACCGGAATCAAGGGCTATGGTCGATTTTACAAGGGCTCACAACTTCAGGATCGTCATCGCCTACCATACCCAGGGCGAGGTAATTTACTGGCAGTTCCAGGATTACGCGCCTCCTGTCGCACTAACCATCGCAAACCAGTTTGCGGCCATCAGCGGCTATGCCGTTGAGGCAGGTACGCCCGAAGCGGCATACGCCGGGTACAAGGACTGGTTTTTGCAGGAATACAGGAGACCGGGCTATACGATAGAAGTAGGAAGAGGCGTAAATCCCTTGCCATGGGGCCAATTGCCGAAAATCTACCGCGAAAACGAAGGCATACTTCTCCTGGGCGCGGTAGTATAGCGTTCGCGGTCAACGCGGCAAAAACACCGCTTTGCATAGTACGCATCGTCGGCGATTCATTGCCGGTCCGCGCCGATGCGCTCTTCCATCCAGGAGGCTATATCATTGTAAACCTCCTGCCGGTTGGTTTCGTTGATTATTTCATGCCTTGCGCCTTCATAAAGCTTCAGCAGGACATCCTGCACGCCGATGCTCCTGTACCATTCGTACAGCCTTTTTACTCCCTTGCCGTATTTCCCGACAGGATCGCATGTGCCGGACATGATGGCAACCGGCAGTTTCACGTTGATTCCGCCGGCGCCGGTACGCCGGTACAGCCCGGTAAGCCCCTTAAAAAAACAGTAGTAGAAACCCGTACTCATTATAATTCCGCAAAAGCGGTCGTCATCGTATTTGCGCACCTGGGCGCAATCGCGGCTCAGCCATGAATATTTGCTCTCCGGCTTCTCTATCCTTTTGTTGTACCCTCCGAAGCTCAGCCTGCTTATCAGCTTGTTCGGCCTCCGCCATCCGAACGGCAGGGACAGCCCAGCAACGGCCAGGCCTGCTCTCACTTCCGGGCCGTCCATTTTGCATGAGCCGGAAAGGATAACTCCCGAAACATCATTACCGTATCGTTTCATGTATTCCTGCAGCACAAAAGAACCGAAACTGTGTCCAAGGATAAAAAGCGGAACGCCGGGACGCTTTCCCGCTATCAGGTCCGAAAGCATCTTCTGGTCTTCCACGATTCCGTTGAAACCGTCCTTGTCCAGGTGGCAGAGGTTCCCGTTCGTATCGCCGGTCCTCCCGTGGCCGCGCAGGTCGCATGCATATACCTCAAAACCTCTCCCGTTCAGGTATTCCGCAAATTCCGAGTATCTCCCGGCATGCTCCATCATCCCGTGGATTACCTGCAAAACACCGCGTGGTTCACCGGGCGCGCTCCAACGCCAGGTGAAAACATCCTGTCCGTTTGCACCCTTGAATACAAAACTTTCCCGGCTCATACATCACACCGCCTTTCCGGCTTAATGGCTGCAAGGATTTTTTTATTTTTCCATGTTTACCTGCGGATTCTCGGCATAACGCTTTATTTTCATGGTCGTTGTCTTGATGAAGTCGGTCTCGCGTATGGTAAACCTGCTTATGCGCTTGTATAACGGCATTTCGCGGTTCACGGCCTTTACCACGTCCGATATGACTTTCCTGATATCCTCAATGGAAGGGGCGTGAACTTTTAATTTTTCCCTGATAAGCTCAAGATTGGGCAGTATATGGGCTCCAACCACGGTTTCGCCCGATTCCTCGTCTTCATAACCGGCTACCATTGATTCGAGCACATAAGGGCTCCTGTTGATATAAGACTCGACCTCCTCGGGAAAGATGTTTTTCCCGTTCTTCGTGACAATTACGTTTTTAAGCCGCCCCGTTATATAATAAGCCCCTTTCCTGCCTATTCTGCCCAGATCCCCGGTATGGAACCACCCGTCCTTCATGCACTTTTTCGTTGCTTCCGAGTTTTTGTAATAACCAAGCATTATATTGTCGCCTCTTGTTACAATCTCTCCCACGCCGTTGGCGTCCGGATTGTCGATTCTCACCTCGACCCCCGGTATGGGCAGTCCTACGGAGCCGTTGCCGTAAAAATTATCCCTCTCCCCGATAACCAGCGGCGAACACTCGGTCAGGCCGTAACCCTGGAGTACCTTTATCCCCAGCCGGTCAAGCCCCCTGACAACCACCGGGTCGATAGCCGCCGCGCCGGTGACGAGCAGTCTTAGTTTACCGCCGAAGCTTTGGTGTATTGTCTTGAACATCTCGCGCCTTATTCCGGGAATAACGAATTTCAAAACCGAGCCAACGGTCATCATAATCTTGACCAATACAGCCATTCCGGGTTTTTTCCTGATCTGTCCCCATATTTTCCTGTGCATGTTTTCCAAAAGAAGCGGCACCGTCACGAGTATCGTGGGTTTTACCTCCGCCAGGTTTTTTTGTATATGCTTGAGCCCTTCGTTGAAAGCTATCGTGCCCCCGCTGTATATCATTGTAAGGAAACCTATGGTGCATTCATAAGTGTGGTGCAAAGGCAGGATCGACAGGACCCTGTCGTTGCTGTCGACATACACTGTTTTGCGTACGCTCATGATATTTGAGCATATGTTTTTCTGTGAAAGCATGACGCCCTTGGCAAGGTCGGTGGTGCCCGATGTGAAAAGCAACACGCTTAAAGCCGAATTGTCAATTTTATAATCGTCCTCCCCGGCAATCTTCTGCTCCAGAAGACGCCTACCCTTATCAAGGAGTTTTTCAAAGGACAAAACACCCTCAGCGTCCTCGTCCAGGTCCATGTTGATAAAGTATTCGACAGAACCGCAGGAATTCATCAATGCACGTACTTCATCCGCGTAACGCCCGGAAAATACCAACGCCCTAGCGCCGCTTCTCGTCAACAGGTTTGCCTTCTCGGCAACCGGCAATTCCTTGTCCAGCGGAACAACAACACCGACATGGTTTGTAACCGCAAGGTAGGAGACACACCACTCGTACCTGTTCTCTCCCATAACGGCCACAAACCCGTTCCTTAAGCCCATTAAAGCCAGGGCTGCGCCAAGCGCGTCGACATCATCCTTGAAATGCCTGTATGTTATGCTCCTTAATTCTCCCCCGTTGATTCTTACCCAGAAAGCCGCTTTATCTGCAAAAAGATTTGCGCTCTGTTCCAAAAGATCCCTGAAATCACTGATTTGTCTGACAGTATACAGAGGTTTCATTGTTTTCATTTTCCACACCATCCCGGTATTTTTATGACGGATCCTGAAAAGGGAACTGCCATGATATGCAATGACCTAATTCAAAATACATCAATTCACCAATTTCATAACATATCATAACATATACCCATAAATAATACACGAAAAACTTTAATGGAAAATTTGCCTGACCGCCGTATTCCGGGAAGCCTCGTTCTTCGGGCATTCACATGGGCGCCGTCATGCCTGCTTTACGCTGCATACGACCGTGAAATCATTGTCCAGGTAGGATACGACAAATTCCGTTCTTTCCAGAAAGCCGGAAAACTTTTCAAGGATTTCGGCAACCTCGTCGGGGTGAAAATAAAAATACCTGTCTTCCCTGTTCGGGGATGCAACGTCGAGAAGATTAAAAACCACCGTTTCGCGCGCCAACCTGAAAAACAACTCCAGCGCGTCGGCCAGGAACTCCCTGTTGTTCCCGAGATCCAGGTTGAATATGCCGGAAGCATATATAACGTCAAACGACTTTTCCGCGAATATGTTATTCTTAAAAATGTCCACATTGATGAACTCGGCATCAAGGCGTTTTGCCCTGGCCTTTTCAATCATTTTGGCAAGTATGTCGACGCCGGTATACTTTAAGTTAATGCCCTTGCTTTTTATATATTCATACAGGTTTCCCATGCCGCAGCCCACGTCGAGCAGCTTCTTGCCTTCCAGGCTTACCCTGGAAAGCAGTATGTCAAACCTCGTCCGCTGCGCCTCTTCGCTTTCCCATCCAAGGATGCCGTATTCGGGGAGTCCCTTGGCCATATTGCCTTCATAATAAGATTTGATTATATCGAGTTTCTTCATGCAGCGTTGCTCCGATCTGTTTTTATTCCTTATTACAATTCTATCATATTATTGAGCCGTGACAAATGGAACGGATGCCGGCGATAGTGTCAACTTGTTGTAGGATTTTTCAAACCAAATCTTCCTCGGTTAACCCTAAAATTAAACTAATCCA
>JBLNDI010000037.1:0-3715 GCA_050261495.1 Bacillota bacterium | reverse complement strand
GTCGCTATGTCGGGCGAACATGGCGGGACGGCGAACTGTACCGGGAAAAACGGCAAGGACCTGGTCATAAAGGTACCGCCGGGGACTCTGGTCAAGGATGAAAAGTCGGGCAAAATCCTGGCGGATTTGACGGAAGCCGGCAGGAGCGTGGTTATAGCAAAAGGCGGCAAGGGAGGCAAGGGAAACCGGCATTTCGCCACTTCCACCAGGCAGGTTCCAAGTTTTGCGCAAGCCGGCGAACAAGGGGAAGAATACTGGCTGGAGCTTGAACTGAAACTGATAGCGGACGTAGGACTGGTCGGTTTTCCGAATGCGGGCAAATCCACAATACTGTCCGTGGTATCCGCGGCAACGCCTAAAATTGCCGATTACCCCTTTACGACGCTTGAACCTGCTCTTGGCGTGGTCAGCGTGGAAGAGGGAAGAAGCTTTGTTATGGCCGACATTCCCGGGATCATCGAGGGAGCCCACAAGGGTGTCGGTCTCGGCCTGGAATTTTTGCGGCATATCGAGAGGACCCGCCTTCTTTTGCACGTGGTTGATGTCGCGGGTGTTGACGGAAGGGATCCGGTAGACGATTTTAACGCGGTCAACGCCGAGCTTGTAAAGTACAATCCCACGTTGGCCGAGAGGCCCCAGGTGGTTGCGGCTAATAAAATCGACCTTCCCGGGGGAGCGGAGAATCTCGGCAGCTTCGTGAAAGCCATTGAAGAAAAAGGTTACAGGGTATTCCCCATTTCAGCCGCTTCAAACAAGGGAATGAGGGAATTGGTATTTTATTTGTCGGAACGGCTTCTTGAGCTTCCAAGGGTGGCGCCGGCGGTAACGGATAGTGAAAAGGCGGTGTATACGGCCGGGGAGGAAGAACCGTTTACGGTGAGGAAGGAAGGAAACGTCTTCATAGTAGAGGGGAACTGGATAAAAAGGGTCGTAGCCTCGACAAATTTCAACGTATACGAGTCGCTGCAATATTTCCAGCGTGCGATGAAAGCAAAGGGCGTCAACGATGCCCTTGAGAAAATGGGTATCAAGGAAGGCGACACGGTTAAAATATATGACATTGAGTTTGAATACATAAAATAAGGAATGCCAAAGCGGCAGGCAATGGAATGTTTTATTGATAGGGAAGGGAATTTTATGCTGACAGGAAAACAGAGAAGCTACCTGAGAAGCCTTGCGAATAATATTGAACCGATTTTCCAGGTTGGCAAGGGAGGCGTCGGCGACAATTTGATCATACAATTCAACGTCGCTTTTGAAGCGAGGGAGCTTGTAAAAGCCATCGTTCTCAAAAACTCCACGGCAGGCGCCCGTGAGGTTTGCGAAGAGATTGCTGCAAAGACGGGAGCCGATATTGTCCAGGTCATCGGAAACAGGTTTGTATTGTTCAAAGAATCGGAAAAACACAAGGAAATCAGCGAAATAGTAAAAAAGATATAAATGATGTCTTATAGCAGTACTTTAGATCTATGCCCAATGGCTGATTGACGCAAGCATGCTTCAATGCTACAATTAGAAGGAAAAAATAGCCTAAGTAGAGGGTAGAATATGAAAGTAAAATTATTACTATTAACTATGCTGGTGATGATATTTTTGCCAGCCGGAAGTGTTTTTGCCGCAGAAGCCGTGCAGGCTCCCAATCCCATTGAAGTGCCGGACATCAGGATTATTATGGACGGCAGGCTTGAGCAATTTGAAAAAGTGCCGGTTTCAGTAAACAACAGGACGCTGCTGCCATTCAGAGAATTACTCGTCAAGCTCGGCGTGCCGAATGATGACGAGCATATCATTTACAATCATGCCGAAAAAAGTGTCACCGTATGGTACGGTCAAACGAAAATCTATTTGCGGATAGGGCAAAATGAAGCTTTTGTAAATGATGAACCGATAACGCTCGACGTCGCCCCCATTCTGTACAAAAATTCTACATACGTACCGCTCCGGTTTTTAGCCGAATCAATGGGTAAAAAGGTGGTTTGGGACGGTGCGTCAAGGGCGGTTCTGATATGCGACGCGGAAAAATACAACAACATAAAGCAAATAATGGACAAATCAGCTAAGGAAATGGCAAAGGTTAAAAAATATAAACTGGACATGAATGTAATATGTAATATTGAATCGGATGATTTTAGCGGGGATATAGCAATAGATTCATCAATGTTGGTGGATATGCTAAATAAAAAGATGAATACAAATCAGCTGATAAATTTTTTAGGAATGCAGATGTCAACAGAGATTTATTTTGCAGACAATGCATCATACACATTAAGCTCATTTCAAGACAATTGGAGTAAAAAAATATACGCTGACACGGAATACGACGAGTTCTTCAAAACACAAAGTAATGTTATAGAAAATGAAGATATTTTAAGTGATATTTTATTAGTAGGGCTGAATCAGGTTAATAGTGAAAATGATGATGAAATTCTCTTCATTGGTGATGTGCTATCACTTGATTTGATTGTAAAAGCGTTATCCCAGCAAGATTTGGATTATACCCGGGATATTGACGAGGATATTACGTATGATGATTTTTCAATGGCAATATCTTTAAACAAAACCACATACTTGATAAATTATATTAGTTTTAGTATGAAAATTTTGCAGCATGAATCGGAAAATGAAGATGGAGTGACCATGAGCGCAAAAGTCGAATATAGCGATTACGATGGAGATTTTGTTATTACCGTACCTGAGGATGTTATAGAAAATGCCGTTTTGATTGATGATATGGGAAACGGCGTTTTGCCTGCATATTGATGAAAAGGCGGGGATTCTTTTTATCCCCTTTTTTTTGTAAGGGAATCGATAATTTCGGAATAAATCCCGGGCGAATGATTTTTCCAGTTTTCGCAGATATTAAGCGCGTCATTTTTAGTACCGACGGTTACTTTTAACTCCATCAGTAGAAAATCCTTCTCCGCCGTTTTTAAGACCACCTCGAACTTGTTTTCGCTTTCGGGGAAATAGTCGGCGGTTGTAAGGATTTCTTCACGTATATCATTCCGGGCATCCGGAGCTGCTTTATCAAGCTGCCTTTTTATTCCCGCGGGAACCAGGTGCAGGAAATACTCCAGCGTTCTGTTTCCTGCTTCGGTCAGGGTAAACCGGCCGGAACTTTCCTTCGGCGAATTGCCTGAATCCATGCCTGGGCGGATGCTTGTTTCCGGTCCGCCGGACATGTCATTTCCTTGTCTGTCAAGGGAACTGCTGCCCGGAACCCGGGGAATGCCGTCGCTGATTTTTACCAGGCCGCTTTCACAGAGTTCGTTAAAGCATTGCTGAAACATGAAGTAATTCATCAGGCGGTTTTCAAGGACAAGCCTGGTGATATGCGCATTACTGACAGGCATGTCCAGCTTTTTGAGCAAGTACATGATTATAAGCTTGTTTTTAACTATTTCTTTGCTGCTGCCAAGCGGGTTCATTCCGGGCCTCCGGGTTGTTCGTTATTTTCAGGGCGGGGTTCTAATGCGCCGCCGATAATGTCCGCATGTTCCATATTATAACACATTGCCTGCATGTTTGCGATGTCCCTGTTTTTTTCCGAGCAATATTTTCTGTTGGTTCAATAAATACTATATGGTATTATTATTCCCAAGTTTAACAGAACAACAGTTTGAATATTAAAAAAAATCTTTCAAAAGCCGCGAAAAATCGCGGTTTTTTGCTTGCTATTTTTTTCTTTGTGTGGTATAATAAAGAAGACGTATCA
>JBLNDI010000036.1:0-3883 GCA_050261495.1 Bacillota bacterium | reverse complement strand
TTGAACTCGGTAGACAGGGGTACGGAGAAATACATAATGGAAACCCTGGAAATCGAGGATACGGATCTCGCGGAAGAGATAAGAAAGAGAATGTTCGTATTCGAAGATATCCTGACACTGGACAACCGTTCCATTCAACGGTTCCTGCGTGACGTGGAGAACAGCCAGCTGGCTATTGCATTGAAGGGTGCGACCGAGGAAGTCCAGAAGGCTATATTCTCGAACATGTCGAAGCGTATGGCTGAAATGATCAAGGAAGATATAGAATACATGGGACCTGTAAGGCTTAAAGACGTAGAGGAAGCGCAGCAGAAGATCGTCAATATCATCAGGAAGCTTGAGGATGCAGGCGAGATAGTCATATCAAGGGGCGGAGGAGACGAGATCATTGTATAGCAAGGTTTTTAAAAACAATTATGTTACCTACGGTGAACCGTTCCATGTAAAGATCGCGCGCCATCTTGAGAATACCTCTGAAGGAGCCGACAGCGGCAATATTGACGATTTGCCAAGTTCAGACGATCCTGAAAAAATGATTGAGAGAGCCAGGCAAAAATGCGAGCAAATGATCCGGGAAGCGGAACAGGAAGCCGGCAGGATACTTGACGTGGCACGGAAGGAAGCGGAGAAAAAAGCCGGTGAAGTAACAGAGGAGGCATGGCAAAGGGGCTACGCGGAAGGACTGGATGCAGCGGCCCGGCAGAGCAGTGATTTGCTGGCCGAAGCTGAGAAGATACGCAATGATGCCGTTGAGGAATATAAAAGCCTGATGGCCGGCATGGAAGCGGAAGTAATCGAGCTTGTGATGGATGTCTCAAGGAAAGCCGTGGCTGCCGAATTGACTGTTAATAAGGATGTCATTATTCAGCTTGTCCGCGACGCGCTGCAAAACTGTTCGAATAAAAGCGGCGCAATACTGAGAATGTCGCCGGCCGATTACGAATATATAATGGAAAACGAGGACAGGTTCAATTCAATGGTTGAAGGCGCGGACAACCTTAACATTAAGCCTGATGCCGCGCTTAAACCGGGAGACTGTATTGTGGAGACGGCACTGGGAGATTTGGACGCCGGAGCCTCCACCAGGCTTGACAAAATAGAAGAAGCCTTCAAGGAAGAGCTTGAGGGCAGGTAATTTTTTTCATACAAAAGAGAAAGCGGGGATTTGCAGGAAGTGCATAAATGCCTCCAGAAATACCATGAAATTCTTTCCAGGTCAGCTTTTATAAAGTATTATGGAAAGGTCTCAAAGGTTGTCGGCCTGACCATAGAATCGGACGGTCCTGAAGTCGATATAGGCGAGCTTTGCAAGATCCACGCGTCAAAGGGCAAACGCGTCGTGCAGGCTGAAGTCGTGGGTTTTAAGGATAACAAGACGCTGCTGATGCCTCTTGGTGAAATGACCGGAATCGGACCGGGAAACCTGGTTATTTCTTCAGATACGGCATTGAAGGTAGGAGTAGGGGAAAACCTCATGGGCCGCGTACTTGACGGCTTGGGTTTTCCGATAGACGGCGGGGGCCCGTTCAAACCCGAGCATTATTATCCTGTTAATAACAGACCTCCACATCCCTTGAACAGAAAAAGAATAACGGAACCATTGCCGCTTGGCATTAAAGCGATAGATGGCCTGCTGACCGTCGGGAAAGGCCAGCGTATAGGTATTTTTGCCGGAAGCGGCATCGGCAAAAGCACGCTTCTGGGCATGATAGCAAGAAATACAAAAGCGGACGTCAATGTCATTGCACTGATTGGTGAACGTGGCAGGGAAGTCAGGGAATTTATCGAGAAGGATTTGAAGGAAGAAGGATTATCAAGGTCCGTTGTGGTCGTGGCTACATCCGACCAGCCTGCCCTTGTCAGGTTAAAAGGCGCATTTGTCGCAACGGCCATAGCCGAATACTTCCGCGACCAGGGCAAGGATGTCCTGCTTTTGATGGATTCCCTTACGCGGTTTGCAATGGCGCAGAGGGAAGTAGGGCTTGCCATAGGCGAGCCGCCGGTTTCCCGAGGCTATACGCCGTCAGTATTCGGAATTATGCCGAAACTGCTGGAACGTGCCGGAAATTCGGAGAAGGGATCCATTACCGGTCTTTATACTGTCCTGGTCGACGGCGACGACTTGATGGAGCCTGTCACTGATACCGCCAGGGGCATACTGGACGGGCACATCGTGCTTTCCCGAGCACTTGCAAACAGGAACCAGTACCCGGCTATCGACGTGCTGGCCAGCGTAAGCCGCGTGATGCCAGATATTGTCTCGGAGACTCAAAAAAGATATGCGGCCGAGTTGAAAAAGGCGCTGGCAATTTACAGGGATGCGGAAGACCTGATAAACATAGGAGCTTATGTAAAGGGCAGCAATGAGAAGGTTGACTATGCCATCAGCCTGATCGACAGGATACTTGATTTCATACAGCAACCGGTTGAAGCCAGGTATGCATTTGATGAAATCCTTGAATTGCTTGGCGATGTTTTTGCCGGCAGGGAGAGTGAAATAAATG
The DNA here is from genome assembly GCA_050261495.1 of Bacillota bacterium. Lineage (GTDB taxonomy): Bacteria > Bacillota > Clostridia > Acetivibrionales > DTU013 > JBMNKL01. Next base: position 1,379 of record JBLNDI010000036.1, on the reverse strand, counting down.
GCTAAGTTCACTTTCAAGCTGCAGCCTGTTCTAAACGTGAGAAAACAACAGGAAGACAATATAAAGAACGAGCTTGGAAAAGCCATAAGAAAGCTTGAAATCGAAAAGCAAAAGCTGGCGGAGCTTGTAAGCGCTCTTGACAGCGTTGTGGCGGAGTTCAACGATAAAACCCGGAAAACCACCGTGCGGAAACTGATCCTGTACAACGGATACATATCACTGCTGGATTCGAAGATAAAGCATCAAAAAGTAAATGTAAACAAAGCCTCTCTGTATGTCGATAAAATAAGAGAAGAACTGCTTCATGCCATGAAGAAGAGAAAAATAATGGAAAAGCTCAAGGAAAAGGAATACGGGTCGTTTTTAGATGAGCAAAAAGCGGCCGAACAAAAAACATATGATGAATTAGCCGGATATATGCATATAAACGGCGTTACGGGAGAGTAAAAATGCCTGCTGACAAAGATGCGAAAACAACTGCAAATCCCTCAACGCAAGGTTCCAAGCCAAAAAAAGGGAAACTGCCGCCGCTCCTGGCAGTATTATTTATATTTGTGATTATAATTGCTGTATTTGGCGGTGTATTTTATTTTATTGTTTTCAATAACATAGGAGGGGTTGCGGAACGTTACTACTCCTCGCTGAAACGCATTCCGGTATTGAATCTTGCGCTGCCCGAGGAGCCTGACCCGCTTGATCCCAAGTATATGACTTCCGCGGAAATCAGGAAACAATACCAGGTCTTCAGGGACGAAAACGAAGAGCTTAAAAAGAAACTGGAGGAAGCAAACGCCCTCATCGAAGAATACAGGCTTTACAAGGACAATTATGACAGCAAGATGAAGGAAGCTGAAAATTTGCTAAAAGATGTTGAAGTTCGTGAAATCCGTACCAAGGATAAGGAAACTGCGCTTAAAGAACTGCAGATGAAAATTGACGAGTTGATTGCCAAGGGAGACAAGGAATCATTCAAAACATATTTTGAAGCCATGGATCCTGAGAACTCAAAAGCCATATATGAAAAAATAATAAGGGAATTTCAGATTGACGAAAATGTAAAGCAATATGCCAAGGTAATCGAAAATATGGACGCTGACGCCGCTGCGGCGGTTTTTGAGCGGATGGGAGCCGGCAATATAGACAAAATAGCGGAAACGCTGAAGGCGATGAGCAAGGAAGGAGCTTCAAAGATATTGGAATCAATGTCCCCCGATTTTGCGGCTAAAGTGGTTGAAAAGCTGGGCGAAATGTACAGGGGGAATTGATATGTATCCTTTTTTGAAAGACCAGCTAATAAAAGTCAAGAGCTTTTTAGAAAAGATATGAAGAATTTTTTGAAGTTCCTGATTTGAAAAAAGTGCATAGCAATAAGACCACCC